>JACRJI010000014.1 GCA_016235665.1 candidate division TA06 bacterium
AGAAAAGAACCAAAAGAAAAAGCTCGTCGCTTAAAACTCTCCGGGCCACGCTTACGCTAAAGCTTCAGCGTGCCCGCGCTGTGCTTCTCGTTGCTGACGGGCTTGTCTGAACTCGGGCTTTGGCCAAGCCCTCAAACATGCAGACAAGCTTTTAACCGCCATCAACTGCGATGCTCACTGATCGTTTTAACGCGACATACCGGGTCTTGCCCCGGGTGTTCAACCAGTTTACGGAACTAAACGGAGCTAATTGGATAAGATAAGTATTTAAAAAATAATGGAACACATCTTCATTAAATTATCCCACGCAGTGGAGGGGGCGCCCGCCATCGCCCTTGCCGCTTCTTTCATCTGGGGCATCCTCAGCATCATCCTCAGCCCCTGCCATCTGGCCAGCATCCCCCTAATCGTGGGCTTTGTGGACGAACAGGGCCGGATCTCCACCAAACGGGCCTTCAGCATCTCCCTGCTGTTCGGGCTGGGGATACTGCTTACCATCGCGGTCATCGGCGGGGTCACCGCCGCTCTGGGGCGGATGCTGGGCGACATCGGACGGTGGGGCAATTATTTTGTGGCCATCATCTTCTTCCTGGTGGGACTGCACCTGATCGGCCTGATCCCCATGCCCTGGGCCGGGGCCAATGCCTCGGGGTACAAAAGAAAAGGCTTGCTGGCCGCTTTGATCCTGGGCCTGATCTTTGGGATAGCCTTGGGCCCCTGCACTTTTGCCTACATGGCCCCGATGCTGGCGGTGGCCTTCCGCACCGCCTCCACCAACCCGCTTTACGGGGCCGGGCTCCTGATGGCATACGGCCTGGGGCACTGTTCGGTGCTGGTGCTGGCCGGGACCTTTACCGAGGTCATCCAGCATTACCTGAACTGGAGCGAGAGATCCAAGGGTACGGCCATCGTCAAGATCGTCTGTGGAATACTGGTGATCCTGGGCGGGGTTTATATGATACTAACTGCTTAAAAAAAGGCACAAGATACATGTGGCAGAATTTTGTCAACCGGCTGGTCTTTAACTGGCTGGGGATGGCCCCGGAAGCCCACTTTACCAAGGCCCTGCACTTTTTCATCTACGACAGCGTCAAGGTGCTGTTCCTGCTGGCGGTGATAATATTTCTGATCACCATGGTCCGGACCTGGCTGCCGCCGGAGAAGACCAGGAAGATACTTAGTCACAAGCGGACCTTCATCGGGAACATACTGGCGGCCCTGTTCGGCATCATCACACCGTTCTGCTCCTGCTCGGCGGTGCCGCTGTTCATCGGCCTGGTGGAGGCCGGGGTGCCGCTGGGGGTCACCTTCTCCTTTCTGATCTCCTCGCCCATGATCAACGAGATAGCCCTGGTGATGCTGTGGGGCATGTTCGGGTACAAGATAGCCCTGCTCTACATCGGCAGCGGACTGGTGATCGCCGTCACCGCCGGTTATATTATCGGCCGGCTTAAGCTGGAGAAGTGGGTGGAGGGATTCGTTTACCAGACCAAGGTGGGGGCGGCCCCGGAGGAGTCCTGGACCTTTAAATACCGGGTAATATATTCCAAAGACTACATGCTGGACATCCTGAAAAAAGTGTGGCCCTACGTGCTGATCGGAATAGCGGTGGGCGGGGTGATCCACGGCTTCGTGCCCCAGGACTTTCTGGCCAAGTACGCCGGCAAGGGCAACTTCTTTGCGGTGCCGCTGGCGGTGCTGATCGGCATCCCGCTTTATTCCAACGCCGCCGGGATGGTTCCGGTTGTTAAAGCCCTGCTGGACAAGGGTCTGGCCCTGGGGACGGCCCTGGCCTTCATGATGGCGGTGATCGGGGCCTCGTTCCCGGAGATGGTCATCTTAAGAAAGGTGCTGAAAATTCCGCTGCTGGTGATATTCTTCGGGATACTGACCATCGGGATCATCATCACCGGGTACATCTTCAACGCCCTAATCTGAACTCAGCTGCCAGCCATAAGCTGTAAGTGTCAGAAAGGGGGGCAATTCACAAAATAAAAAACGGGCCGTCAACGGGCCCGTTTTTTATTGCTATTTATCCTGTTCTATTTTACCAGCACCATTTTTCTGGCCTGGCTGAAATTACCGGATGACAACTTGTAGATATACACTCCCTCGGAGACCTTTCTTCCGGCCTCGTCTTTGGCATCCCAGATCACCTGCTGCTGGCCGGATTTCTGGTAGCAGTTGACCAGGGTCCGCACCAATTGCCCGTTGAAGTTGTAGATCTTTAGCGACACCTCCCCGGAATTCTCCAGCTGATAGGAGATCTGGGTCTTGCAGCGGACCGGGTTGGGGGAGTTCTGGGATAGGGCTGTAATCAGGGGAAGCACCGGCGCGGCAAAGCGCGCATCCTGTGCCACATCGTAGTCGCTGGTGCTCCAGGAGGCCGGCGGGGTGTAAAGAACGGCGGAATTCAAGGCGGCGGTGGTGCCCAGTCCCAGGGTGCCGGCCTGGTTCTCCACTCCGGCCACGTAGGTCTCGGCGGTGGTGATGCTGCCCCACTGGAGCTTGATCTTGCCGTCTGGGGTCAGGATCATCTGGAAGGTCTGGGTGCTGGTGTTGGCGTAGTTCTTGACCGCATTGAAGGATACCACGAACTTGGTGGCCGAGGAATAGTAGGTGATGGTGCCGCCGCCGGAGACGTTGAGGTCCCTCCAAACCCCGGCGATCAGCGCGTTGGGGGCCGCGGTGTTGGGGATGGCGGCCGGGGTGTAGGCGGTGGAACTGGTGCCGAAGTTTAAAAACCCGTTGGAGCAGATGTTGACCGCAGTATAGCTGGTCCCGTAGAAATTGAAGGCAAAGCCGATGTTGACCGCCACCGCTTGGTCGTCACCGGTCAGGCCGCTGGCCGTGGTGGCCGAGGCGTCCCAGCCGTAAGTGGCCGAGGCCTTGGTGTAATTGGGGGCGGTGGTCCCGCCGCTGGTCCCGCCCTTAAGGTACTCCTCCCAGGTGGTGGCGGCGCAGATGGGCAGGTTGTCATAGGTGGCATCGTAGTTGGAGGTGGTCGAGTTGTGGAAGATGGCGATGCCCCGGGCGCTGGCATAGGTGGTGGAGTTCTTGTAAAGCTTTACCGCATTGGTTACCCCGCTGATGATGCCGTCGCAGGCGGCGGTCAGGGTGGGCCTGGTGGTGATGGCGGCCTTGACCTTGGCGGCGAAGTCCGAAAGATCTATATGGTAGCTGAAATAGCTGGTGGAGAATTTCTGGGTGTTGGTCAGCGCGGTGGTGATAGAAGCGCTCAGGCCCGCGCCCCGGGCGGCCATCAGCTCGTTGGCAAAGGTGTTGACCGAGGTGTTGAGGGCCGCTATCTGGGTCAGGTCCACCACCGACAGGGTGGACTGTCCGGAGGTGCCGTTGATGATGGCCTTGCCCATGTCAATGGCGCTGGTGGTGGGTGTGGTGTTAAGGGTGTTGAGCCAGGTGGTGTAATACCAGCCGGCTGAGCCCTCGGTCTCCTCGGAGACGTTGGCCACGTTGGCGTAGTTGCGTGAGATGTCCAGCACTTCCCACATGCCCATCAGGCAGGCGTCCCAGCCGATGTGGTCCAGGTTCCGGCCCAGGGCGGTCTTGATCTGGGCCATGGCCCCGGCGAACTCGCCGTTGGCGATGCCGATCACCGAACCGTGGGAATCGTCATTGGAGAAGCCCTTGATAACCGCTGTCTCGCCGTCTTTCTTGTACCAGCCGTCGCCGTGGTCCCACATCACCAGTGAGTAACGGTTGGCCGGGTAGTTCTGGATGGCCCAGGTGGCGAAGTTTACCAAAGTGGTTGGGCTGCCCATGTCCACCTCGCCCAGGTCCGAGATCTGGTTGGCCGCAGTGGGGGTCATGCCGTTGGTGATCTTAAAGCGCTTGCAGGTGGTCCAGTTTTCGTACTGGGTGTCATAGCTGGAGGAGCGGTCCATCTGGACGATGACGTTGATCTTGCCCGAACTGTACGAGGCGGCGGCCATCTCCAAAAAGTCGGCTATGCCGTCGGGTTCCAGGTTGTTGTCGGCGTTCAGGTAGACCATGATGGTCCATTCGGCGCCGCCGGTGGAGGCTGCCGCCTGGCTGACGGTGATGGTCTTGGGCGAGCCGGTGGTTCCGGCCGGGGCGGTGGCGGTGACGGTCACCGTGGCCGAACGGGCCGCGCCGGTGTTGGCCGCGGCGGTCATGGTGAACGATCCCGGGGTGCTGCCGCTGGCGGCCGAGGTGGTCAGCCAGGTGGCATCATCGGTCACTGTGTAGGATATGACATCGGTTGAGCCGCTGTTGGTGACGGTTACGGCTGAACTGGTTCCACCGGCGGCGGCCGGGGTCCAGGAGCTCATGCTGACGGCCAGGGCCGGAACCGGCGTGGTTCCTCCGGTGACCGAGATGGTCAAACCGTAATTTCCGGCCGTCCCGGAATAGTATTTGCCCTTGGCATACCAGTAACCGGTGGCGTCAGCAGTGAATACCACCGAATCGGCCAGGCCTGCCCCGGCGGTGCTGGAGCCCTTCTGGACCTGGGAGGGGTTGAAAAGGTAAAGGTCAAAATCCAGGCTGGCTCCCGGGGTGATCTTAACTTTGATTAACTGGCCGGCGGTAACGCTGAACTTGTAATAGTCGGTGGTGTCGGTGCTGCTTAGGTAGCAGCCGGTCCAAGAACCAGGGCTTACCGAAAGAGCAGCTGTAAAAGTATTCCCGGCATCGGCGCCGGACCCAGCATCGTTCTGGATTACCGTGCTGGCGGTGCCGGTCAGTACCACGTCGTCGATATAAACCCCGGTGTTCTGGACGCTGGCATCGCTCATGAACCAGAACCGGACTTGGGTGGCCGTGACCGGGATGGTCACAGTCTGCTGGGCCCAGGTCTGGTAGCTGCCGGACCGGGACCAGGCCGTGGTCCAGGCGGTGCCGCTGTAGTACTGCAAATATATATAATCGTAGCTCGTTTCGGTGTATTGCCAGATGTAGAATTTTAGGGTGGCGCTGGTGTATCCGGAAAGGTTTACTGTCCTGGTCATATAATTGTTCTGGCTGGCGGCATAGGGGTTGACTTCGTCGCAACGGGCGCTGTACGAAGCGCTATTGTAGCTGGTGGTCGATTTTACCCATCCGGTGGTTGGGGAAAGAGTCCAGCCGGTGGGGAAATTGGTCATGTCATCAGAGAAAATGGTGGTCTGGGCCAGGGCGCCCCCGGCCAGTAGGACCAAAGCCAGAACCAGTAAACTTAACCGTTTCATTTTCCAAGCCTTTCTTTATGTTTGATTACAGGTCATTTTTGGAATTCAAATATATCATAATGCAAGATATGTGCCATTTGTATAATTAACTATATAATAACTTGCGTTGCAACATGTTACGTGTAAGGTCAAAATATCATAAAAGACTTTTACTGTTATTTGGATGTATCAATATGATACGATAATAAATATATATCTGGTTATTTTATTAATAACAGATTGCAAATAAAACAAATAAAATGAGTTATATAAAAATTATATATTGTAAATAAAAGATACAGTCGAATTATAGCTGTGTGATTAAAAGCAAAATGATGGGAAAAGAAGCAATAATACTTTAATTTATTTAAAATATTTCTTGCAAATCAAAATTATTTATGTTAAACTGAAATAATGAACGTATCATATTGTTACAATGAATAAATTACTTAAAGATCAAAAGGTCGGCACAAAATATCAGGTGTTGGAATTTCTGGGAGAAGGTTCCACCAGCCAGGTATATAAAGCCGTTGACCTGGCCGGGGGCCAAACTGTGGCCCTGAAGCTTTTCTTAAAAGATTTCATTAATATTGATCTGGTCTGCCAGGAGTTCCGCCTTTTGGCGGAACTCAGACATCCCAATCTGGCTGCGGTACATGGTTACGAAAATTTCCAGGGCGAATGTCTTTATGTGATGGAATATGTGTCGGGCCCGGACATCCTGTGCCGCAGCCGGGACCTGTCCCTGGAAGAAAAGGGACGCAAGCTGATCGACTTGTGCCACGCCCTGGAATACATCCATTCCCGGAACATCGTTCATCTTGATTTAAAACCGTCCAATCTTCTGCTGGACGGGAAGGACGCCGTAAAGCTGCTGGACTTCGGGCTGGCCCAGAGCGGCGCTTGTTTTCCCCTGAAGATATCAGGCACTCCTTTCTACATTTCTCCGGAGGTCATCTCCGGTCAGTCTCCGGATGGCCGGGCGGACCTGTATTCGCTGGGAGTGCTGATGTATCAGATATTCACCGGGGTCCTGCCATTTGAGGCCTCCTCGCTGAGAGAACTGGTCAAAAAACATCTCTATCAGCCGCCTCAGCCGCCCCAGTTATACAATGCCGTCCTATCCGAACGGCTTCAATCATTGATCCTAAAACTTCTGAGCAAAGATCCCAATGATCGGCCGGCCGGCGCCGGCGAGGTGGCGGCGGAGCTGGCCAGGATCATCAAGCAAAGCCCCGGCGTATCGCCCGATTTCCTCCCCCCGCCTTTTGTTTTCAACAGCCGTCTGGTGGGCAGGGATAAAGAAATGGCCGAACTGCGCCAGGCTGCCCAGAATGCCATTTCCGGCCAGGGCTCCACCGTTTTCATTTCCGGCGAGACCGGCATCGGGCGCACCAAACTGCTGACCGAATTCTCCCTGGAGGTCCAGCTTTTGGAGTGCCAGGTGCTGTGGGCCCGCTGTTATCAGCCAGATACCGCTGCCTATGACCTGGCGGCCCAGCTGTTGACCCAAGTTCTGCCTTTGGCCCAGAACTTTTGTCCCCAGGCCCTCTCAGAGTTCGGCCCCAAATTGGCTGAGATCGCTCCGGGTTTCAGGTCACTGCCCGAGGTCAGCAGCCTCCCGGTTCCGGCCGCCTTGCCGGCTCCGGAGCAGAAGCTGCGGCTTCTGGATGCCGTGGCCGGATTCATCATCAAAACCCTGGAGGCTGGCCCCTCCCGGGCAACGGTCATCATGCTGGAAAGCATCCACTGGATAGACCGGGAAAGCCTGGAGGCCATCAGCCACCTGATGCGCAACATCTCCCGTTCCTCCATTCTGGTGGCGGGCAGCTTCAGGAACGACGACCTGGCTCCGGGGCACCATCTGCCGGCGGCTATTGAGTCCCTGATCGCCGAAAACCTGGCAGAGCAATTATTCTTAAAACGATTGAGCTTGCCTGAGGTATCCGAACTCATCCGGAATATTTTCCCCGGGATCCAAAACCCCGGGCCGCTGATTTCCAGGATACATTCCGAAACCGGGGGGAACCCCCTGCTGATAGAAGAAGCGGTGCGGTACCTATTGGACTCGGGGGTTATACAGCGGCGCCACGGGCATTGGCTGATATCCGGGCCGGCGGATGGCCGGCTGAGCCTGCCCGACGATTTGGACAAGACCTTTAAAGTTAAGCTGGGAAAACTTTCTTCAGACCAGTTGCTGCTGATCCAATCCCTGGCGGTGATGGGGCGCCCGGCCACCGCCCGCCAAATCTCCGTCATGACAGAACAGGATATTTGCCAGACCGGAAAAGATCTGCTCTACCTTAAGAGCCAAAGCCTGCTGGCAGTTTTACGGGAGGAAAAAGGCGAGCCACTTTACGGGTTGCATCACTCCAAAATAACAAGCGAAATCTGCCGTTCCGCCCCTCCGGAATTGCTGTCCCGGCTGCACCGGGCCGCCGCCCGGATACTGGAACAGCAGGAAAATCATTCTCTGCAGGAATTGTCCGCTTTGTCCCGCCATTGGGAAGAAGCCGGGGAGCCGGGTAAAGCCAGGAAATTCCATCTTTTGGCCGGAGACGGCCTGGCGGAATTTTCCAAGCAGCAGGCCATAGAACATTACCGCCAGGCCATAGAGCTGTCTCCATCCCGGCAGGATGCTCCGGTGCTGGAAAAACTGCAGAAGCTTTACTATGTTTCGGGGGAATTCCAAAAAGCCTTTGAGGCCGCCCAAAGCCTGCACCAGGCCAAAGGGCCGACGCCGGAAAGCTATTATAACCTGGGGCGGTGCCAGGAACGGCTGGGAAATTATGAATCCTCCATAGAATACCTGCGGCTGGGATTGTCAATTTCTGGCAACGATCCCCAATTGTCCGCCCGCCTGATGGGGGCCATAGCCGTGACCTGCATCAGCCGTGGAGAATACCGGACCGCGGAAAAATACTGCCAGGAAGCCTTAAAATTACTTCCTCAAAACTGCAAGCCTTCGGTGGAGGCCGAGATTTTCAACACGCTGGGGCAGGCCTACTGGCATTTGGCCGAATGGAGCCAGGCCCTTTCGGTGCACCGGAAGAGCTTGGAGATCAAGGAGCGGGAGGGCAGCCTGTACGGGATCGCCAACAGCCACAACAACCTGGGGCTGGTTTATTACCGGATGTACGACTGGGACCGGGCGGCGGAGTCCCACCAGAAGAGTTTCGCCCTGCGGGAAAAGATCGGCGACATCAGCGGCCTGGCCAAATCCTACAATAATCTGGCCCTGATCTCCCGGCATCTATATGACTGGGACCAGGCCCTGGAGTACCACAACAAAGGTCTGCAGACAATGGAGCGGATCGGATCGGGCGTTGAGACGGCCGCCTCGCTGGTCAATATCGGATTGATCCACAAAGCCAAGGGGGAATGGGACCGGGCCTTGTGGAGTTATAACCGGGCCATCCAACTGGCCGTCACCATCGGAGCCAAGAACATCCTGCTGGACGCCTATATCCGCAAGGCGGAGTTTTACCTGGCTCTGGGGAGTCTGGAGGACGGCAGTTTGTTCTGCCAAAAATCGCTGGGCATGGCCGAAGAACTGGGCGGCCGCCTGGAGATGGGGCGGGCCCTGAACATTTCGGGACGCATCAGCCAGATGCGCCAGCAATGGGACAAGGCCAAGGACGACCTTTCCCGGGCCAGGGAGATCTTTGCCGGGCTGGACATCAAAGCCGGAGAGGCCTTTATCCTGAAGAACCTGGCCGACCTGCACCGCGAGCTGGGAGAGCTGGACCAGGCCGAAGTTTTGGCCGACAAATCCCTGAGCCTGGCCCAAAGGGTGGAGGAACAGCAGTTGGTGGCCGATATCCTGCTGCTGAAAGGCGAACTGCTGGAGGAGAGAGGCAAAAGCGGCCTCAAGTACATGGAATGGTCGCTGGAGATAGCCAATAAGGTCAACACCGCCGAAACGGCCTGGCCCATTTTCTCGGCCATGGCCAGACACTACGTCCGGCACAAGCGCCATGATCTGGCCCTGGAACATTATAAAAAAATTCTGTTCTGGTTCAAGCAGGCTCTGGCCAATATCAGCCAGCCGGAGCTAAAATCCTCGTACATCTTCGCCCCCCGCCGGCGACAGATGTTCAAGGACATCAAACTTTTCCGTCAGGAGGCAGCCAGCCATGCCGGTTAATCAGAGAGTGCAAAGCGCCGAGAACCTGGTGGTGGAGGCGGAACTTGATCTGGCCGCCATCGCCCAGGTTCTGGAAGGGCAAAAGAATATATCCTCGCTGCTCGATCCGGACCAGGGCAAGGAAAGGCTCAGCCTGTTATTGGAGGCCTCCCGCCGCCTGAGCCGGGTCTTAAATCTCGACCAGCTGCTAAATGTGACCATGGATTCGGTGCTTGCCCTGACCCGGGCCGAACGGGGATTCCTGATGCTGTACGAAGGGGAGATCCTGAAATTCAGAGTGATCAGGAACCAGAAAAGCCAAAACTGGGAGGGGGAGGATTTCCAGATCAGCCATACCATCACCCAGCAGGTAATAGACAGCGGCCAGCCTCTCTGGGTCAAGGATGCCTCCCAGGACGCCAATTACAGCCAGTCGGCCTCCATCGCCGATCTCAAACTGCGGTCATGCATGTGTGTGCCGCTTTTTTCCGGCCAGGCCGACAAAAGAAAAATGCTGGGAGTGATCTATGTCGACAGCCAGCAGATCCACGAGAGCTTTTCCCCCCAGGATCTGGACCTTTTTGCCGCCCTGGCGGCCCAGGCCGCCATCGCCATTGAGAACGCCGAACTGGTGGAGAACATCAGCCGGCTGGAGCGGGAAAAACGGGAGCAGCTGGAAAGAGAGAACGTTTCGCTTCAGAAACAATTGGAGGACCGGGGAGAGCTGCTGGGGCAGTGTCCGGCTATGGAGAAGGTTTTTTCCCTGGTGCGGCGGGTGTCCGGATCCGAGGTGAATCTGTTGTTGCTGGGGGAATCGGGCACTGGAAAAACCCTGGTGGCCCGGGCCGTCCATCATCTGAGCCTGCGGAAGAACAAACCGTTCATAGTCATAGACTGCGGCTCCATCCCGGAAAACCTGCTGGAGTCGGAGCTGTTCGGCTACGAGAAGGGGGCCTTTACCGGGGCCTTTGCCCGCAGGCAGGGAAAATTTGAGATGGCAGACGGAGGAACGGTTTTTCTGGACGAGATCGGGGAGATGCCCACCGCCCTCCAGACCAAGCTGCTGCGGGTGATCCAGGAAGGGGTGGTGGAGCACATCGGAGGAAAGGATACCATCAAAGTGGACCTGCGGATCATCGCCGCCACCAGCCGGGACCTGGAGCAGGACATTCGAAACGGCCGGTTCCGGAAGGATCTCTTTTACCGGCTCAACGTAATCACCATCCACCTGCCGCCGATGCGGGAGCGGGATAGCGATGCCCTGCTGCTGGCCGGATTTTTTCTGGAAAAATATTCGGCCAAGCACCGGAAACACATTGCCGGTTTAAATTCCGCCGCCAAAGCGGCATTGATGAGCTACGGCTGGCCGGGAAACGTAAGAGAGCTGGAGCATAAGATTGAACGGGCGGTGATCATGTGCGACGGCCGGGAAATAGCGCCATCACACCTGGAACTGGAGCCGGCATATTATGAACCCAATCTGCCGTCCGGGCTTAACGGCGCCAAAGCGGAGATAGAGAATAGGATGGTAATCCAGGCCCTGTCCCTGAACAACGGTGACATCACAGCTGTAGCCCTGCAGCTGGGGGTGACTCGGCAGCAGATCTACCGGATAATGAAGAGGCACGGGCTGAAGAAGGACAGGCAGGTTATTCCGGCAAAAAAGCAAAAAAGTATTGACAATCTTAATATAAAGTGATATCGTCAATACACTAGACAACTACTGCGTGAAGTCCCGACCCTAACAAAATTATAAATATTGGGGTGGTGAGAACGTTGAAAATAATATAAAGCCTTAATGTCTCCGGTAAAAAGGGATAGACATTGGGGCTTTTTGCGTTTAAATCCCGGAACCGGGTTGCCTGTAAAGGACTCTTATTGATATAACCCCTAAAACAAGGGGTAAACAAAACCATAAACATCAATAGGAGGAGAAAGCCATGCGCAAGCGACCCCAATCCACTGCGGACTTTCAGGGGACCGCCGAAGGCCTGGTAAAAGGCGGCGAGATCAACAAGACCGAGATAGCCAAGTGGGACCTAAGGGCTGCCGAACTGCAAAAACTTTCGGACAAATTCGTGGCCGCCAACGCCCTGCAGGAAAAGCTCAAAGGCGACCTGCACCAATCCACCGATGACTTGAGCGCAGTTAAAAAAGAACTGCAAAAAGAGATAGCCCGGTGGATCTCCGTTTTGGAAGGCCAATACGGCAAGACATCCGAAAAGTTGCAGGACTTTGGAATAACCCCCAGGATGCTAAGGCCGCATAAGGGGCCCAGGGCTAAGAAGGCGTAACTCAACCCCGGCCCTTCTCTCGAGGGAGGGGAGAAAGGGTTAGGTTAGATAGGAGGAATGGCAGGCAGGCTTGACGATCAATGTTTAGGTACAGCTTATATGTAACAACGGGAAGTTCAGATGAAAATCAAGCCTGCCTGCTTATAAACCACTGTAGTGAAAATTTAAAAAAGCAATAGAACGGGTCTTAAACGGGTGCGTTCATAAAGTGAACGCAGGCGGGGCAACATAGAACAACAGTGTGTTTGTAGAGAACGATAAGGTGCAGGTTCTTAACGAGTGCGTTTTACGGCAAGACATATAAGAATGAATATCAAACGCAAGTGTTCTTGAAATGAACGCAAGCGTTCAAATAGGGAACGATAAGGAATACATAAATAACGATAGCGTTTGAACGATGAACGATATCGTTGCGGTAGGTAACGGGTGTGTTTAGCCGGACAACGACAGCATTTAGATTTCACAACAATAAATATACCAAATAGTTAACCAATGTATATGGTAAGGAAGACAATTCATGAATCATAAAACTAAATGCATACTAATAGCCCTGATACTAGGACTGGTAAGTGTTGCCCACTCGTCAGAGTTCAAAAACCCCTATAAGCTGCGGGATGTAAAATTCAGCAAAAAGCCTAAATTGGACGAATGGTGCGATGTATCGTTCAAATTGGTGTGCGATGGCGATTATATGATTGATTCGTTGCCGCTTAAGTTTATAATATGGGGCATACAGACCGACCAGCCTAACGAACAAATGCCAAAATGGTATGACATCAGGAAAGACTCCGAAAAGATTGTGAAGATCAGGATACGGCCGTATTTTTACGGTTGGTGCAAATTGGGGATGGAAAGCTTTGATGGGGATATTAACATAGGTATAAATGATAAAGGCAAATGCACTTTTGCGGGTGGCAGCGCCGAGTTGGGGGCCAAGCTTGGTAAGCCGGAGATTGAAAGAGAAGTTATAACCATGGATGGGCCGCTGACTATAAGGGAATATTCACCCAGCCAGACAGCCAGACAAAGGAAGCTGTTATCGGTGGATACTATGGACGGGAATCTATATGGGTCTGATTACTATAAAAATGTTAAATTTATTAAAAGCAAGAAGGGGATATTGAAGTCAATCAGGGGCGGCGGAAACATATTGAGATATGATTTTTATCTGTCGCCATTACCGGAGTGGGGCAAGAAATCTAAGCTCAAGATAAAATTGGTGACAAGAAGGAATGAACCGCCGAAAGTTGAAGTATATAAACGGTTTGATTGGAAATTATTTTTGATAAATGATACGATACCTCCGCTAAAATATTCGGATAATGCTGTATTTATATTGGAGTTTAAAATTAAACCAATTAAAGCAAGCGGGCAACATGCTTGGTTCAAGTTTGTATATAATCAATCTGACTCAACCGTAAGGGGCTTTGATATATATTTTGATGAAAAAGGAATTTTAAAACCTTTAGAATAAGGGAACCTGAAATGAAGCAGCAATTATCATGTATAACAGCATTCATTCTAGTGATAGCTGTAAATGTTATGGCTTCGGGAATAAACGACAGCCATTTAAAGCCCTTGAGTGCTCAGAATGAATTAGTGCCCAAACGTGGTCGCATTGTGAAATATTACGACCGTGGACAGGGTTTAAAAACGGTGGTTTTATCAGGTTCATCGAGCCATTACCAAGACGAATCTGGCAAGTGGCTGGAAATAAATACCAAAATAGTTGGCAATACCAAAGGCACCTGGAATTACCGGTCAATTAATAATACCATAAAAGCCTATTGGAACACAGATCAGATGGCAGTTGCCGATGGTGATGAAAGAATACTGTTGGAATTAAAAGGATATGGCGCCAATAACGGGAAGGATATCGTTAAGACAGCAAGGGATAAAACTGCAAGGTCTTTGGCAAAGCAAAACCGCCTGGTTTTTAAGGATTTATTCAGCAATGCTTCCGAATTTTATCAGGTAGCACCCGAGCAAGCCTATTGGGAAAGCGAAGGGCGCATGTACAAAAGGGGTAACACATGAAGCTTAAAACCCAATGCATAATAATAGCCCTGGCGTTGGCGTTGCTAAACAATGCAGCCCACGGCACCTTTAGATCGCCTTACGAGCTAAGGGAAGCCAAGTTCAGCAAGAAACCAAAACTTGACCAATGGTGCACATTGAAGATAAAGGTGGTGTGCGAAGGCCGGCCCACCGCCGACTCGTTGCCATTGAAAATTAACAGCCCGGGAATACAGACCGACTTGCCCGGTGATTCTCTACCCGTATGGCGCGATATAAAAGAAGGCGGAGTATACCGGGCCGAGTTCAGGATCCGGCCCTATTTTTACGGCAGCTCATTGCTTACGGTTTCCATCGCCAATGGGGGGGTGTTTATTGGAATAAACGACAAGGGTAAAAGCAGCTTTGCCGGGACCAGCGCCGAGCTTAATAAGCTATTGGGCCCCTGGCAGGTGTCGGGCTATAATATTTACGGCCAGCCGGTGCATGACCTTTCGGAAGAGCAGGAAAGGAAGAAGGAAGAAATATTGAGCGGGTATTTGAAGGACGGTATAAAGTATATACAAAGCAAGAAGGGGATACTGAAGTCTATCCGGGGCGGCGGGAATATATTGAGATATGATTTTTACCTGTCGCCATTACCTGAGTGGGGGAAGAAATCCAAGCTTAAGATAAAGTTAGTGACAAGAAAGAAGGAACAGCCGAAAGTAGAAGTATATAAAACATCAGATATGAAATGTTTTATTAATATTGATACATTGGCGCAATTGCCTTTTGTAAAGGGGAAAGAGGGTATATTTACTTCGGAGCTGGTTGTAATGCCCAACAAAGAGAATGGCCTGCATACATGGTTTAATTTTATTTATGGTGAAAAAGATACAATCGAACGGGGGTTGGATATTAATTTCGATGAACAGGGCAAGATAAAACTTAATATATGGTAAAAAGGAGATAGAATGAAAAGACTTATTTCTATATGCTTTGTCGCTATATTGACACTGTCTTTATGCAATGCGTTTGCTTTAAATATAAATGAAAGACAACTTAAGCCGAAAGTCGCTAAAAACGAAATAAAAGAACAGCGCGGACGCAATGTGAAATACTACGACCGTGGGCATGGCATAAAAACAGCAGTTATTTCAGCATCATCCAGCCATTATCAAGATGAAACAGGGAACTGGCAGGATGTAAGTACCGCTATACAGACCAACACCAAAGGTGCCTGGAATTACCAATCTATTAAAAACACTATCAAAGCCTATTGGAACGCAGACCAGATGGCAGTTGCCGATGGTGATGAAAGTATACGGTTGGAATTAAAAGGATATAGCACCACCAGCGGGAAGGATATAGTTAAAACGGAAAGGAATAAAACTGCAACGACATCAGCAATACAAAATCAACTGGTTTATAAGGATGTTTTTAGCAATGCTTCCGAAATTTATTGTGTAGCCCCCGACAAGGTCTGTTTTGGTTTGCAAGTTAACGATAAATTTATGTCCCAAATCGCAAAAGGCGGGCAATTGGAATACGAACTTTATTTATCCAAAGGGATGGGGTTGTTTAAACCCAACGGCGAGCCAGTTAAGGATTCGTATGAAACCAATGGGAATGTCATTATAAGGGATAATGAAAAGGGAACCCAAAAATATATTCGTCCATTCGGCATGTTTTTAAAAGACAGCGCTAAAGCAATTGCACAGTGCATCAGCAAATATATTGTGGAAAATGACGGATCGGTAAAAATATTGGTTATAATCCCGGAAAACCTTAAAACTAAAAGTTCGATTATTGATACATTCTCCATAAAGAGCGCCATTGAGAAATATTATCCGGTTGCGGACGCTGCCATTTATGAGGGTTCGCCGGATATTGTACAACCTGCCTATAGTTATTATTTGTACGTAGGGGTAGATTCGTCGTGGTTTACCGGAGGCAATACCTATCTTGCCCGTTCCGTAATAAAATATGATATTAGTGCAATACCCGCAGATGTAGTAATAAGGAAGGCCACTCTGCGGTTGAACTTTATTAGCCGGTACGGACTAAATATATACTCAAATACACCGCATAAGATAACCGTATATCCTCTCTCCGTTGATTGGTGCGATACGAACATTTCTTGGAATAGAATAGGTGCTAATTATTACAAGACCGATACAGCTTCAATTTATATCATACCCGATACAGTTGTTGGCAAAGAATATTCGTGGTCCGTTACTGCAATAGTCAATAAATGGTATAAAGGTACCATACATAATTATGGTTTTATGTTGGATGGCTATGGTGATGGAAAAATTATTATTGATGAATTCTATTCAAAAGAAAGCTATTATTTCGGTCCCGACACCAATTTTTATGATCCCCAATTAGAAATAGATTATAGCTGCGGAGCCGATCTGGTTAGCGATAGTACACCGGATGGCTGGTCAGCGCCTATCATCGTTTCCCACACGCCCAATGCCGTGTCCAGCGATAACATATTCAGCCCTGAGGATTCGGTTTACATAAGCGCCAATGTTTACAACCGGCTTGATACGAATATTGTTGATTCATTTTCAAACGCGATATATGCCGATACCCAGATAATACACGCCTGGAGTTGTCCCGGCGGCTTGCCGGCCCAAACCAGCAGTCCCTGTCTTGACGTCCGTTATTGCCTTAAGCCGGGCATAAACGTCATAAAGACGGTGGCGGACGTCAACGGCGATATTCAGGAAACGGATGAGGACAACAACGAGTGCATTGTTAACATAAAAGCCAACCGGCCGCCATATGCCTGTTTTACAGACTCACCGGCTGTGAATAATATAGATGTTCAACTGCAACCTATATTCTACTGGCATTACCCCAACCCGGCCGATCCGGATGGCGATACCGTTGTAAATTTCAGAATACAGATTGCTACGGATTCATTGTTTGCCGGTGTGGTTTGCGACAAATGGACGGGTTCGGGCAATTGCTTTTGGACCTATGACGGCTATCTGAGCTTAAAGACAGCATACTACTGGCGCATAAGGGCCACCGACGGCCAGACCGAGCAGACAACTTGGAGCAATGTCAACAGTTTTACGACAACTGACAAGATACTGGTATCCGGGACTGTAAAATATGAGAACAATAATTATGGCATAGACTCAACAAGGCCATTGTCAAAAGTTAAAATAGAATTTTATGACCTTAGTATTAATTTGACGACTCCGTTAGATACGGCAACAACCGATGAATACGGGAATTTTAATTTTGGGTTGGTTAATGGCTTTAATGTGAATAATAGTACAAATAATTTGCGGCTTAAACTTATTTTAAAAAATAATGCTGTATGTGACATACTTGATGGGCAGACAACAGGGAATCCGGCAATGGAGATATGGTTACCACCTTTAAATAGGGCAGACTTAATCTATTCATCAGATGGCAGTATTTATTATAATAAATCCATAAATAGTGAATACACCGGTGATCAAATATACCCCGAAAACAATAAGGACCTTGCCGCTTGCTACATTTACGATGCCATATACAAAGAACGTGATTATTTTAAAACACAGGCGGCTGTCTGTAATCCAAATCTTTTACCCATTAATGTTTATTTTAAATACAGCAGCATAGACAGTATAAGCAGTTTTGAGGTTGATAATACTGACCAGCGCATAAAAATAACAGCAGTGCGCTGTGTAATGCTAAGCGATGGCACACCCAAGCCCGGATTTTACGGTTCAAGCCCGTTCCATGAATACGCCCATGCCGTAATGTACAATAATTACAAAAACCCAACTACCGGGGCATACGGCGTTTTCCCAGGCGGTCAGGCGCCTAAAAAACACTGTCCATACGACACGACTACGCCAGCAGAGGCCCTTATTGAAGGCTGGGCCGAGTTCGCCCCCTGTGCGGTTAATAACAGCACCTCTTATCTATATTATTGGAATGACTCGACTCAAAGCAAGGTAGAAAACATTGAAACTAACACCTGGCATGCCCAGATAAAATATAACCCGGACAGCACCAAAAGCGACAGGATAGAAGGCACGGTGGCTTCGGTATTGTGGGACATTTATGATTCCAACAACGGCGACGAAGCCGGATGCGAGATGACAAAAAATATCAACACTATCTTTAGTACATTGCAAAGAAACGTACCCGGTAAGACGTGGGGGCTTTCTTTGCAGCCGGAGGGCTTGGAGCAAATATATTTGACGTGGGATAGCTTAGAAAGACCGAAATTGAAAAATATATTCCGCAATCATTGGTATGACCGGGATAAGTTATATTCTTCCATAGATGCGGGCGAAAGAATTATTCATAAGAACAACGTGTTCAGCGGCAACATCACCACCCTTACCGCCACTGTGGTTGATACCGAAAACAATATCCCGCCCCATACTGGCGACAAGATGTACAAAATCGAAGGCCAGGACAACAACACCGGCGACAGCTACGCCTGGTGGGAATACATGAATAACTTGGATATTCCCCTTTCTCCCGACGCCGGTTATGCCGCCAAATATCTCTCATTTTGGATATATGTAGCCGAAGCGCCAGGCAGCGGCGGATATATCGGGCTTGATTTGGTGACCAAGAAAAAAGGAAGCATCAAGGATTATTCCTATAACGGGTTTTGCATAACCGACCAATATGGTCAAAGGCTTAACCCTGCTTTTCGCGCCGTACCCAAGGGCCAGTGGCTGCATTACGTGTACGATCTATCCGTCCTTAATCCCTCGATTTATCCGAACGATACTTTGAGCCAAATCCTTATTGGTTACGATGACGGCGACCCGGCCGAGACTGGTTACTTTTTGGCCTACGTGGATGACATAGAGATAAATCATTTTCCTTATCCGATCTTGGCAAATGGTTCAGTTGTGGACTCAACCACCGTTCGTCTAACTTGGACTGACAATAATTCTGATGAGAATGGGTTCCTGGTCTGGTGGAAACTCAAGGCCGACAGTACCTTTACTGTCCCGCCCATAACGGCAGACTCCGTGCCGGGGAGCGGCGGCACCGGCTCTTGTTTGGTAACCGGCCTTACTACCGGTCAAACTTATAATTTTATGGTACGCTCCAAACGTAGCGATCAGATTTCCGCTTATGAATGGAGATACCCGATAGTAACGCTGGCACTGCCTGAAAAGCCCGCTATCTCAACAGTGGTATTAGATTATAATTCGGAAGAGGATAAGCCGATTATAAAATCCATGGTAAGCGGGGGATTATTTGGAACGGGCACTACAACATATTATGATATCGAGAGGAAAATTGGAGTTGGTGGCGACTGGCAATGCATAGCCACAAAACAAGAACCTTACAACTGGGAATATTTAGATAAGATTGATTTCAATAACGATTATTATTACAGGTCCATTGCCGTAAATGGAATGGGAAAATCAGATTATTCTACAATTTACATGACTCAGGTATATTTCATGGCCCCGCAACTGTTGTCTGTTACCCCCGGCCCCGGCCACTTTTATATTGAGTGGAAAGACACGATGAAAACATTGGAAAGCGGCGTAATAGAAGAAGGGGAGGAAGATAGCTCAGGAATAATACCACAGTCAATAGCGGCAATAGGCAATCCCTATTACGACGGGGTGGCATTCTATTATAAAAAGGCGACCGACAGCACATGGCAGATGGCATATTATCCCGATGCAGGCATGATGTCGGACTTTGATCTAAATACTACGCTATCTCCAATGACCACGTATAATGTAAAAATAGCCCGTGTTTGGATTAATAACGGTAGGTTGGTTTATACGCCGTTTACACCGACGGTTGATGTATTCGTGCCAAAGAGTGGCTATACAAATTACAGTAACGCCCGTAGGTTGTTCCGCGGGGGCGACAACAAACTGAATGCAACGTTCTATGACGGAGCGCAGATATACTGGGCCTCGTCAATCAACAATGGTTTGTCGTGGTCTGTTGCGAATCCCAAAAACGGCAACAATTCAACCATAGCCGAAAAGCGTTCAAACAATTCGGTTTACTCGGTACGCATTAAAAACGACAGTTTGTTGCTGGACAGCTTGGGCACAACCTCTGGATTTGGCAAGGTAATTAAAACGGGCAAAAAGATGTTCAATCCGGCCATAGCCACGGATACTTTGGGAAATATTCATTGCGTCTGGGCTGAGACAACTTTGACGGTACAAAACAATGGTGTATCTGGGGTGCCTAATTATACGGTGAGCTTTACTGTGAAAATATATTATGCAAAAAGAACAAGTGGTGTATGGCAGCCAATAGAGATAATTAATCCCATAGTTTCCGGGTCGGGCACGGACTTAAGTTATCCTAAGTTACCCCTGCTGTATATACCCCATCCATCTATAACAACAATTTATTCCGGCACCCAAGTAATTCCCAAAATAACATGGGAACACCAGCATGTAGAATTGGAAGGTTTGTTCATTAATAAAGATTGGATTAGAGATACTTTGGCAGTATATTATTCAACGGGATTAAATACTGGTACAAGAATAAGCGCCGCCGGGCTTGTAGCGGAATACCCCTGCTTGGGCGTTAATCCTGGTGGTCAGCTTGCCCTTACCTACCAACAAAGTGGTGATATTTACCGTATCACCAATAACGGCACTACCTGGAGCACCCCATATAACGTAAGTAACAATACCGGCAGTTCCCAAATGCCAACCGTGGCTTACGACAAGGGCGGTGCCATGCACATTCTTTGGTATGATGACAGTGAAAGCGGTTTTGTACAAAAAACATCAACCTTGCCTGCCGGAACTGACGCCAAATTGGCCATAGCAAAACTTACTGAACTGCCACAAGGTGAGGAGTCAATAGTCTGGGAAGACAGCGGCAAAGATACAACAAACACAGTGAGCGTAACTCTGTCTAAAACTGTCACAACTGAAGAATTAACTGCAACAGAAAGCGTTCCTCAGATATTCTACCGCCGCTATAAAGACAATGCATGGTCGCCGACCTATCGTCTTACCGCCAGCGAGGATATATCAGTATACCCGGCATTGCCTCTGACCGATGATGCTGCCCAAATGGGCTTTTTATGGACCGAGGGTAATTATGTAAAATACAAACGCCTGCCCGATTTAGACGGACCAACAGTGACGGTCACATACCCCAACGGCGGAGAAGTGCTTTATTCAGGACGGAGATATAATATAACCTGGTCCAGCACGGATAACCGAGGCATAAAAGAATATGCCTTATATTACACCACCAATTATATGGCACAAGACGACCCCACCGCCATTGATGCAGTTACACTTTGGCGTCCTGTGGCGACCGTGCCAGGCAACCTTAATTCCTATTCCTGGCGGGTGCCCTATAATGTGGCTTCAAACGCTTGTAGGTTCAAGATCGTGGCCTACGATTCCAGCGGGAATATAGCCACCGATATCAGCGACAAGAGCTTTACTATAAAGAGCCGCGATATAGCAGTGGTGGTCACCGACAAAGCCATAGCATATAACAACGCCGGTAAAATTGCCCGTTCCAGCGATGGCCTGCTGCATGTCTGCTATAACGGTATAGACAGCGTGTACTATATGGCGTCGTCGGACGACGGGCAAACCTGGGCAACGTCTCTTGCCCTGGATAAAGGATCTTTACCGACGATTGCAACTGACAGTAAGAACATGCCAGCCATGGCCTGGATAAAGCAATGGGATAATATAGCCGGGGGAGGTGTATTCTTTAGCCGTCAGACTGCCGCTGGCTGGACCGCGCCCGAAACCCTGGCTTATATGCAAGGTGTTCTTTGGGATTACATAGGAGGGTACTCACCACCGGCTATGACCATCAAAAACGATACGGTCTCGATAGTTTATGAATACTCTTACGGCGGTGGCATACCCCCGCATATTGCCAAAGGTTGGGCTTTGCACCATACCCGGTTTGCCGTGAACAATGTCGCCGGTAAAAAAGATACGACGATAGACTCATATACTGAGATAATCAATCCCCCTATCTGGCAAACTCCGGCATCGGCTTCCATTGCCACCGACTATAAAGGATATGACCATATCAGCTGGCACCGAACTGATAAGGTCTATTACCGGATAAGAAAACCGGATGGCAACTACGGCAATATTGTAAAACTTTCCGGATCTGGTATCGCTCAAAATCCCTGCATCAGCATTTCCGGGGTGGCTTCAGCCGTTTGGGTGGAAGAAGGCGACATTTACCAGCGTACGGGCTTTGATCAGAAGTGGGAAACCGCCATCAATGTCAGCGCATCCGGGGCCAGTTCCATGATGCCATATATTTGCGGCAGCGACGTGCTTTGGACCGAGGATGTATTAAGCGATTACGAGGTTTATTTGTCCTCCTATTCTACTGCCAAGATGACCTACGATGTGTCCGAAAACCTCTCTTGTACTGATTACGCTTCGATCTTCCCACACGAAACAAAACTGCAAACCAATGAGGGAACGAAAACCTACCGTATCTGGGCAGAAGAGATAGAGCCTGAAGTGTTATGGGGGCTTACCTTCATGGCCGACACCACGGAATTGGAGCCCACTTATGCTTTGGATGTCGGGCAGGCGGAGCCGTCAATATTCACTGTGCAAAGAGATGGGTATATAACTTACGGCACGGCAGCCAAGGCCAAAAACACCGTTACCGAACCCTTTAAAACCGTGGATTATGATACTACCGCCCTGATTTATAGTTTTGACAACTTTGATCCTGACAAGAAGTATAAAATCACTTTGAGCTTTTATCAGGAAACAGGGCAGGAGATCAAACTTAAGCCAATCGTCAATAAACTGCCGTTGGGTGAGATAAAGGTAACTTCCGGCGAAGAAGCGATTTTGGGCAAGCCCTTGCCCGAGGCAAGTTATAAAGACGGGCAGATCACATTAACCATAGAAAAAATAAAAGGCCCAATTGCGGTTTGCGGCAAGATACTCATTTACGAAAATCCCCAGGGCAACGGAAACGGCGGGGCCCAGTCTGCAGAAATAACCAGTATCACCCCCAACTACATCAATAAACTCTACCAGAACTGCCCCAATCCCTTCAGCCACAAAACAAGCTTCAATTACCAGATCAAAAATCAGGGCTTGGTAACATTTAAAGTCTATAATGCCCTGGGCCAGTTGGTAAAGACCTTGGTCAAGGAAACCAAACCGGCCGGGGCTTATCAGGTGGAATGGGATGGCAAGGACGGTTGCGGGCTTAAAGTATCTTCCGGGGTTTATATCTACAGGCTGCAGACCGGAGACTTTATGGAGACCAAGAAGATGGTGATTATTAAGTAAATCCTAAGTATATAAGAAGCCTGAAAGCCCCGATGACTTGTCATCGGGGCTTTTTATTGTCCGGTTAAAAATTTCTCTTGCATTTTCCACCATTTTGCAATATAATATTGAGGACTTGATGATTAAGAGGAGAGCGGGTACAAAACCCGCTCTCTTTTGTCTTTAAACTGAACAGGCATTGTCCCTCATTGTTTGTGCTGCTTTACCTAACGCCACTTGTTTCATTAAGCGAAGATCCTTCGGCTTGTCAGGCAAGCAGCCAGGCTCAGGATGACTAACGGT
Source organism: candidate division TA06 bacterium (assembly GCA_016235665.1). NCBI lineage: Bacteria > candidate division TA06 bacterium. The sequence goes on from JACRJI010000014.1 coordinate 23,171, forward strand.
TTGTCAGGCATGTTGCCGTTCAACAACAGCGCATGGAATTAAAAACCCCTATGCCGAGCGAAGCAGAAATAATAAATAAAGTAAGCGACCTGGCCGGATCTTTTTTAAATGAGATGGGGCTGGAACTTTACGACGTGGAGTATTCGTCCGTCTCCGGAAGCTTGCGGGTCTTCATCCAGCGGCCGCAGTCCGGGGTCAGCATGGGCGACTGCGCCAAGGTCTCCCGGAAACTTTCCGAGGAGCTGGACAAGGAAGATCTGATCGACTCGGCCTATATGCTGGAGGTCTCATCCCCCGGCCTGGACCGGCCGCTGAAGAAGGAAACCGATTACCAGAGATCCCTGGGGCGCCTGGCCAAGATGAAACTGGTCAAGCCGGTGGACGGCAGCTATGAACTGCTGGGCCGGCTGCTGGAATACCGCGAGGGCACGGTCAAAGTGGGAATGGAGGGCCAAGAGCCGATCTGGATCCCGCTTTCCCAGATCAAGAAGGCCCGGCTGGAACTGGAGAAAAGTCCAAAACCCTAAATGCCTGCAGACCTTTTCACACAAAGCCGCCAAGGATACAAAGTAAATGCAGAACTACTCTTAGTGCTCTTTGTGTCTCTGTGTGATGAACCTTGTAAAATTATTTGAAAAACAAAAAAAATTTTGGAGAAAGACCGTGGCCAACATAGATATCATTGAAGCTTTGAACGAAATAGCCCGCCAGAAGAACCTGGACAAGGAATTCGTGATAGAGAAGCTTAAGGAAGGCCTGCTGCAGGCCTGCAAAAAGAGGTTCGGCACCTCCGACAACATCGTGGTGGAGATCGAGGAGGAGGCCGGGGACATCGGGATCTTCGCCACCCGGACGGTGGTGGAGGAGATCACCCAGCCGGGACTGGAGATCAGCATTGCCGACGCCAAGGAATACCTGGACGATCCCCAGGTTGGCGACACGGTGGAGGTGATCCTGCCCTTCGAGGATTTCGGGCGGCTGGCCATCCAGTCCACAAAGCAGGTGCTGTTCCAGCGGATCCGGGAAGCTGAGCGGGAGCAGGTCTACAGCGATTTCGCAAGCCGGATCGGGGAGATAGTCTCGGGCACGGTCCAGCAGATCAACCGGGGCGACCTGCTGATCAGCCTGGGGCATTCCGAAGCGGTGCTGCCGTTCAAGGAACAGATCCACGCCGAGCGCTACCAGCAGGGGCGCTCCATCCGGGCCTGCCTGAAGGAGGTCAACAAAACCATCAAGGGGCCCCAGATCGTTCTGTCGCGGACCACTCCCGAGTTCGTCAAAAAACTTTTCCAGCAGGAAGTGCCAGAGGTCCGGGACGGCCTGGTGGAGATCAAGGCGGTGGCCCGTGATCCGGGCGACCGGGCCAAGGTGGCGGTCTATTCCAGGGAGAACAAGGTGGACGCGGTGGGGGCCTGCGTGGGCCTAAAGGGGGTGCGGGTCCAGGCGGTGGTGCGGGAGCTGGCCGGGGAAAAGATAGACATAGTGCCCTGGTCCTCCGACCCGGCCATGTTCGCCTCCCGGGCCCTGGCCCCGGCCAAAAGCCTGGACGCCTTCTCCGACGAAGAGCACAAGCGGATCACGGTGATCTCCCCCGACGACCAGTATTCGCTGGCCATCGGCAAGAAGGGGCAGAACGTGAGGCTGGCGGTACGGCTGACCGGATGGAACATCAACGTGGTGACCGAGAGCGAATACCAGGAGCGGATGGATGCGGTCAGCAAGGCGGCCATTCCCGTCAATGAGCTGGACCTGGCCGATAAGATAAAAGCCAAGCTGCTGGAAGCCGGATTGGATGACGCCGAAAAGATAATCGCCGCCGGCCAGGAAGGCCTGACCGACCTGCCGGGCATCGGAGAGAAGACGGCGGAAAAGATATTGGCCACGGCCAAGGAAGCCAAGGACCAGAAGCTGATGTCATTGATGGAACAGGCCGGAACCAAGGCCGGGGCCAAAAAGGAGGCCCTGACCGGGCCGGATGGGGAGCAGGAGGAAGATGATGAAGCCGCTTCCGTCCCGGATGACCAGTCCGCAGAAGTACCGGCCTCCCATCCGGAACCAAAAGAGCCGGAGCAGGAAGAAGAGAAGGCCCAATAATCCCCCGCTCCGTCCATAAAAACACAGGACCTGAAATATTTTGACCCCAGAGGGACAAGCAAATAGGAGAAATCATGGCTGAAGACAAAAAACCTGCCGCAAAAAAGACCACTGCCAAGCCCGCCCCCGCCAAAGCAACGGAGCACAAGCCTACTGCGGCCAAAACTACTGCCATCGCCAAGGCTTCGGCAGTCAGGCCGGAGCCCAAACCCGAAGCAGCCAAGCCGATGGCCGCCAAAACCGCTGCCCCCAAGGCCCCGGCCAAGCCGGTCGCCAAATCTGCCGCCGCCAAAAAAAGCGCGCCCGAGCCCACACCTCGACACGGAGCTCGACAGGTTCATCCCAGCAGCTCGGTGCAGGCACCGGCCAGGGTGCTCAAGGTATTTGAGGCCGCCAAGGACCTGAAGATGTCGGGAGACGCCCTGCTGGGCATCCTCAAGGAGCTTAACTTCAACGTTAAGACCAGGATGAGCGTCATCACCGATGATATGATAGCCTCGGCCAAACTGCGGCTGGAGCAGGGCAAGCAGGACGTCAAGAAGGAACAGGAACAGCAGAAGAAGATCCAGGAAAAGAAGGAAGCCTCGGTCAAGGCCGAAGCCGACGCCCAGGTGTATGTCCCGCCCACTCCGGTGATCGTTTCCCGGGTGGACTATCCCAAGGAATTTTCCGAGCCATATCCCGAGGCGCCCAAGGGAATAAAACCCGGGGTTGCCCGCCCCGGCGGCCCGATGCGCCCCGGAACTTCCCGTCCGGCCCTGCGGCCCGGAACTCCTTACACCGGAACCCCGCGCCCCGGAGGCCCGTTCACCGGAGCTCCGCGGCTGGGGACGGTGCGTCCCACTGCGCCGCACGCCGCCGGTTCCAGGCCGCCCATGACCGATGAGGATTCGGAGCAGCGCAGAAGGCGGAGACGCAGACGCAAGAAGAAGGAAAAGCGCCCGGTGCTGGACCAGGCGGTGGTGGCGGCCACGGTCAAGCAGACCATGGCGGCCATCCAGCGCGGCAAGGCTAGGCGCTCATATAAATCCAAGGACAAGGAAGAAACCCAGGGCCAGGAGACGCAGGAACAGGTGGTTCGCCTGCCGGAGTATTCCTCCATCAGCGACCTGTCCCATGCAATGGGGGTCAAGCCTTCCGAGGTGGTGGCCAAGGCGCTGGGGCTGGGGATCATGGCTACCATCAACCAGCGGCTGGACCTGGACACCCTGGCCACCATCGCCGATGATTTCGGTTACGTGGTGGAGGAGATGGAGGAATTCACTCCCGAAACTCCGCAGGCCCAGGAGAATACCGCCCCCATGAAGCTTGCACCCAGGCCCCCGGTGGTAACTGTGATGGGGCACGTGGACCACGGCAAGACCTCGCTTTTGGACCGGATCCGCAAGAGCAGCGTGGCCGAAGTCGAATTCGGAGGCATCACCCAGCACATCGGGGCCTACGAGGTCAAGGCCGGCAAGGGCAGCATAACCTTTCTGGACACCCCGGGCCACGCGGCCTTCACCGCCATGCGGGCCAGGGGCGCGCAAGTGACCGACATAGTCATACTGGTGGTGGCGGCCTCGGAAGGGGTGATGCCCCAGACCCAGGAGGCCATAGACCACGCCCAGGCCGCCAAGGTCCCGGTGATCGTGGCCATCAACAAGATGGACCTGCCGAATGCGGATCCCATGCGGATAAAACAGGAACTTTCCAAGCAGAACCTGGCTCCCGAGGATTGGGGCGGCAAGACCATATATGTGGAGGTCTCGGCCAAGACCGGAGCCAACATCGACAAACTGCTGGAGATGGTGCTGCTGCAGGCCGAGATGATGGACCTGAAGGCCGATCCCGACTACCAGCCCCGGGGGGTGGTGATCGAGTCCCGGCTGGACAAGGGCAAGGGTCTGCTGGCCACGGTGCTGGTGCAGCAGGGGACCCTGCAGAAGGGCCAGCCCTTTGTGGCCGGCAACTTCAACGGAAAGATCCGGGCCATGTACGGCGAACGGGGGAATCTGGTGGCCAAGGCCGGGCCGTCCTCGGCCGCGGTGATCCAGGGTTTCAACGGCGCGCCCATGGTGGGCGATATCTTCCAGGTGATGGACGATGAGTCGTCCGCCAAGGAGCTGGCCCTGAAGCGCCAGCAACTGAAGCGGGAACAGGAGTTCCGGCCCGGCAAGAAGGTTACTTTGGACGGATTGTACGACCAGATGCTGGCCGGCGAGATCAAGGAACTTAAGCTGATCGTCAAGGGCGACGCCGGCGGATCGGTGGAGGCCATCGCCGACTCGGTGTTCAAGATGTCCACCGACCAGCTGAAGATAGCGGTGATCCACAAGGGGGTGGGCGCCATCACCGAATCCGACGTGCTGCTGGCCGAGGCTTCGGGGGCCATCATCATCGGCTTCCACGTCCGGCCCGAGGAGCGGGCCCGGGAGCTGGCCGAGCGCGAAGGGGTGGACATCAGGATCTACAACATCATCTACGACGCTCTGGAGGACATCAAGAAGGCCCAGACCGGGATGCTGGCGCCGGTGTTCAAAGAATCGGTGCAGGGCCGGGTGGAGGTGCGCGAGACCTACAAGATCTCCGGGGTGGGGACCATCGCCGGCTGCTTCGTGCTTTCCGGCAGCATCGCCCGGAACAACAAGGTGCGCCTGCTGCGGGACAACGTGGAGGTCTTCAACGGGAAACTGGCCTCGCTCAAGCGCTTTAAGGACGACGTGCGCGAGGTGCAGAACGGTTTCGAGTGCGGCCTGGGCCTGGACGGCTTCAACGACATCAAGAAGGACGACATCGTGGAGAGCTACATCATAGAGGAAGTGGAGCGCAAGGAGGAGAAGGCCTAGGGCCCGAATACGGAATTCAGAAGATTGAATATTGGAGTTATGCGATAAACATGCAGGTTGGTTCAACGGCTATTGAATCAACCTGTTTTGTCAAAGAGTATGATGAAAACAAATAATATTGTTAACAATTTATAAGATGAAGCACTTTTTTCTTATAGCTGTATTTTATTTGCCTTTATCTGCCTTCGCCCAGCAGGACCATTTCTACGTTCCCAAGAACCTTAAAGCCAAAGCTCCGGCCCTGATCATCACTTCCTGCATCGGCGCCACCAAGGCCGACCTGGACAGCAACAGGGCAATCGCCGATAAACTGGGCTGGGTTCTTTGTACTTCGGCCAAGACCAGGAACCATCGCGATTCCCGGCAGAACGATGCGGACGTTATGGGTACTTACAAAGTCCTGATAGACAAGTATCCGGTGGATGCTTCCAGGATATATATCTACGGCTTCTCCGGTCAGGCGGTGCAGGCCCTGATGGCTGTTTTTCTGCATCCCACAAAATTCAAGGGTGCGGTGGCCATCTGCGCCCATGCCGGGGCCATGCAACATGCCAACTGGGAAATGCTGAGGGACAAACGCTTCTATCTGGTCTCCCGGGAGCGGGACTGGAACCTCAACGACAATAAACAAATTTACCAGGCTTTTCTGGAGAACGGTATTTCCGACACTTTGGTCATTACCCCCGGCCAGCATGCACCCAAGACCAGGCGGGAATTGTTCGAGGCTTGTAAATGGCTGGGAATACAATGAAACAATTGACTTGAAGCTATATCCATGGAAATAGGAATAAATATTAAACGGGTCCCTGCTTTTGCCGGAATGGATTGTGCCTGAGAGTATTATTGGTGCTTTCAAAAAAAATACCCGCAGAATGCGGGTATTTTTATTTTGATGAACAACAATTTTGGCTCTACATATCAGAAGCGGGTGCGGTGCCTTTGGGCTTCTCTTTCGATCTCCCGTTGCGACAAGCCCATAGAAAATATTTTTACCTCGTCAATGGCGCCGTTGAAAGTATACTCTATGGAACTAAACTGGTTTGGTCTGTAAGGATGATGCCCTATGCCGACGCCCGGCAAGTAGCTTGAATTAAGATAGGACATTGGCGTTACAGTGGTCGTTACGCGTGAAACCATCTGTCCGTTGATGTGAAGAGCAAGGAACTTGTCGCAGCCCGTGGTATTATATACTGCCGTTACATGAAACCATACGCCGCTGTCTGCGGGAGCTGAAACAGTTGCATGATTGCCGCCAGCGGGCACGGACGCGCTATCATGAATGTGAAAAAGAATCGTTTTGTTGATATCTATGGCAAGCACATACGGATCATAATTGGCTCTGCTGTCGCCCCTAAAAAGTATCACGCTTTGGGTGGGGTAGGTTGGCCACTTGTCGATGCGCAGCCAAGCCATGATCGTGAAGTGCCCGGTTAGGACAAATCCGCTATCATCGGGCACATTAACGCCGCCGTTATTTCCGAGATTCAGCAACGCATTGCCAATAACGCCCGTCGTGCGCTGAGCAAGCCCAACCATTATGCCGTCATGGCCGTTTCCGGAAGCGTCGATTACGGTGGTTCCGCTTTCTTCATCAAAAGGCCAGTACGCTACCAAATTGCGTTGTGATTTTGGCAGCGGCGATTGCTTTTGAGTTTCAACGTACTGATAGGAATCATTGTTGTTTGTGTTTGAAATGGATACGGGAGTTTTTTCAAGCGAGCAGGATACCAGAAGCAATACGATGAAAAAACAGGAAACCCTCATTAATATTTTGCCCACGCTCATATTAATTCCCTCCTTATAATAAATGAAAATGATGAGATGAATAGTAGAGTTTGGATGCATAATTCATGCCATCGTTGCTTTTTATTAAGTCACTATATATCAACAAGTAATATTATTCAAAACAATATTGCAAAGTGCATAATTTACGCCCCATGTATATTTTTGCATAAATCCAGCTAAGCCGGTTGATATTTTAGAAGTACTTTGACTGAATCTCTATATGGAAAACATTGAATATTGTACTCTAACTGTTGTATAATATCTTAAACAGATAATAATTAATAAAACCATGCCAATCATTCAGATATTCGGAACCAACAAATGCCAGAACACCAAGGCTGCACAGCGTTTTTTCAAGGAACGGCGAGTGCCTATACAATTCATTGATCTTACTGAAAAGGGCTTGAGCGAAGGCGAGTTCCAGAGCATCAAGAAAGCGGTGGGTTTGGAGAATATGATGGACAGGGAGGGCAAGGAATATCAAAAGCAAAATCTCAAATACATTACTTTCGATGTCGAGGCCAAGCTAAAGAGCAATCCGCTGCTCTTAAAAACTCCCGTTGTCAGACAATCGCCTAAAGCCACGGTGGGCTATGCGCCGGAGACCTGGAAACAGTGGCTGGTGCAGGAGTGACCTTTACCACGGAAGCACAGAATGCCCGAAACACGGAAAATATTTCAGTTATCTTGCAGGGGCGGTTGGTCAATCGCCCAAAGCACGAGCGATAATAATAATTAATATAATTCAAGGAGACATCTTGCAGCAGCAGCCGTTTGCCGAGCCTTTCAAGACCAAGATGGTGGAGCCCATCCGCCGCACCACCCGCCAGGAGCGGGAGAAACTGATAGCCACAGCCGGGTACAACCTGTTCAACCTGAAAAGCGAGGACGTGTTCGTGGACCTGCTGACCGACTCCGGCACCGGAGCCATGAGCAGCGCCCAGTGGGCCGAGATAATGCTGGGCGACGAGTCCTACGCCGGGGCCAGCTCGTACTACAAGCTCAAGCACACCATCGAAGAGCTGTTGGGCATGCCCTACTTCCTGCCCACCCACCAGGGCCGGGCGGCCGAGAACGTGCTTTTCTCCGCTTTGATGGGCATGGAAGCCCCGGGCTTTGTGGTGCCGGGCAACAGCCACTTCGACACCACCAAGGGGCACATCGAATTCCGCAAGGCCGAGGCCCTGGACTGCACCATCGATCAGGCCTTTGACACCACCTCCCCGCATCCCTTCAAGGGCAACCTGGACCTGAACAAGCTGGAGGCGGTCTTTAAGAAATATCCCAGGGAAAACATCCCGCTGTGCCTGATCACCGTCACCTGCAATTCCTCTGGCGGCCAGCCTGTGTCGCTGGAGAACATCAAGGCCGTGTCGGTTATGTGCAAAAAATACGGAATCAGATTATTCTATGATGCCGCCCGTTTTGCCGAGAACGCCTATTTCATCAAGATGCGCGAGCCAGGCTATGCGGACAAGACCGTCAAGCAGATAGTTCGGGAGATGTTTGACCTGGTGGACGGCTGCACCATGAGCGCCAAGAAGGACGGGATCGTCAACATCGGCGGTTTCATCGCCTTCAGGGACAAGGGGCTGTTCGAGCAGGCCTGCACCTTTAACATCGTGTTCGAAGGCTACATCACCTACGGCGGCATGGCCGGGCGGGACCTGGGCGCGCTGTCGGTAGGTCTGCGCGAGGTCACCGAATTCGACTACCTGGAGGCCCGGGTGCGCCAGGTGACCCTTTTGGGTGAAAAGCTGATGTCCTGTGGCATTCCCATCCAGCAGCCGGTGGGCGGCCACGCCGTGTTCGTGGACGCCAAGAAATTCCTGTCCAATGTTCCAAAGGAGCAGTTCATAGCCCAGACACTGGGAGTGGAGCTTTACAAGGAAGGCGGGGTGCGGGGCGTGGAGATCGGAACGCTTTTGGCCGACCGCGATCCCCAGACCAGGGAGAACCGCTATCCGGCCCTGGAATTGCTGCGCCTGGCCATCCCGCGCCGGGTCTACAGCGACAACCACATGCTGTACGTGGCCGAGTGCTTGAAGAATGTCTATGACAGGAGGAACGAGATAAAGAATGGTTATGCCATCGTGCATGAGGCGCCGATCATGCGGCACTTCACGGTGGAATTGAAGCCGGCCTGACCAATGGCTGATCCCAATAGACAGGAGCGCCTCCGCTGAAGCTATGGCGCTTGAAGAAGCCCGACAATAAAGCGTAAGCGGATTTACATGATTAACAGGATTTAATTTCAAAAGATAATAACAGAAAAACCCCGCCATTGGCGGGGTTTTTCTGTTATGGGCCAAAATAATATTCATGCAGTTGTCACAAGACTACTTGGCCGGAATAACCGTATAATTCTTCTGAATGTAAATGAATCCTGAGAATACGATCAGGGCAAGGACGAGGAAAACGACCATATCCCGCATCAGGAAGGTGGGGTCATGGTTGAAATACATCACCAAACCCATGGCATTGACCGCGATGATCATGGTAAGAAAGAAGCCGTAGAACAGGAATTGCACCGGATAGGCGGTATTGGGCCTGGTCCACAACAAGTAAACGCTGACCAAACCCAGCGGGATGGAAAACCCCAGGTCGAAGATGCGTACCACCCAAAATGCGGTGGGCGCAATGTCATAGGCCCGGGTGGTGCCGGTGGCCATGACCTCCATCACCTCCCTGACCCACATGGAGGCGAAGACCAGCAGGAAGAAGGAGAACAAGACGGAATAGGCTATCAGTGGTTTTTTCTTAAAACGGTTCTCCACGTTCTTGGGGAATATGGAAAGCGAATACAGCAGTATCAGAAGGGAGGAGATCAGTACAAAAAGGAAATAAAATGTGTGCCCCTCACTGTTGCCGGAGTATTTCGGGGAACTCCATTCCCAGCCGATAGTGTAGCTCAGCACAAAATATATCAAATAGAGCGGGGTAACGATCAGAAGGTATTTTGATATTTGTTTCTTGAAGAAAAGCGCCAACCCGCCGGCGATCAGGATGGGGCTTAACAGGAACAGGTTTACCAGGTCCTGACCGATCAGCTGATTGTTCAATATCTCCGCCGTTTTGTATTTTATCTGATTCAGAAACAAGGGGCCTTTGACTGCCAAAAAGACCAGAATGATGCCGGTCACAATGGACAAAAGCCCCATAAATATCCGCTCAAATGGGGAGCCGAAAGATGTTTCAGTATTGTTGTTCATGTTGTGGCAGCTTCCTCTAATGGAGGTTTTTACTTGCCAGATTCATATTACGCTTTCAGATGCTTTTTAACAAACCAGCAGATCTCTTCCATCGCTTCTTTTGCCTCGGGGAACATCGGGGCGCAGGCCGGGTAGCAGTGGAACAAGCCTTGGCCCACGATCAATGTAACGTCCACCCCGGCGGCTTTGGCCTTCTCGGCCAGGCGGGTGGAGTCGCTAAGCAGGGTCTCGTCGCCTCCGGCGAAGATCAGCATCGGCGGCAGGCCGCGCAGGTCCCCAAACAGCGGCGAGATCAGGGGATTCCTGGGGTCGTTATCTCCGGCATAGTACCGGCAGAAGGTGTTCTGGGCCTCCTTCCAGCAAAGGGTGTCCTTCTGGGCGTTGAAGGTCCAGGATTCCCCGGAGTTTGTCAGGTCGGTCCAGGGCGAGAGGGCTATGGTCGCGCCGGGCAGGGGAAGCCCCTGTTCCTTAAGGGCCAGCTGGGTGGCAAAGACCAGGTTGCCGCCGCCGGAATCACCCATGAACACTATGTTATTGGGCTTGATGCCGTGCTCCAGCAGATACTTGTAGGCGGCCACCGAATCATTCAGCCCGGCAGGGTAGGGATGTTCCGGAGCCAGGCCGTAATCAAACAACAGGGATTGTATCCCGCACTTTTTTACGAACTTGGCCACGATGCCCCGGTGGGCCCGGATGGAACCCACCACCAGCCCGCCTCCGTGGAAATAAAGGATAGCCTTGTTACGGGGCGCATCCTTGGGTCTCATCCATTCGGCCGCCAGGCTTCCGATCATGACCGGGGCCAGGCTGAATCCGTCCGGCAGTTTGCCGAAGAAGTCAGCGCCCCGCTCGACCTCGGCCCGCAGGGCCTGAAGCGAGGTGTCCCCGTCCACCGTGGTGGTCCTTTTCTTCTGGAATTTCAGCAGGTGCCGGTATTTCAAAAGAAATACGAACAGGCGGCTTTGAAAACTTGGCATGGGATGGTCTTTCAGAATTTTACGGTTATTCCGGCAGTCAGGTAATGGAACATGGAAAAAGTGTAAACCTTGCCCCCGCCATCGGCGCCGCCCTCCAACAACCGGTAGCCTATCCGGAGAGAATGGCTTTCCCTGGGGCTGTATTGGAAGGCCAGCAGAACGTCCTCGGCCCGGCCATAGGGCGACCACAGGGCGTCGCTTTCCAGCAGCAGGCCGGCCTTCTCCGTCATATTATAGCGGACCATCAGGTTGATCAGCGGGACCACCCCCAGGTCGGTGCGGCGGGCAAAGGCGGAATCGCTCATAAGGGCGATATCGGCGCTGCGGATCTTGGCGGTCAGCCCGGCCCCCAGTCCGAAAGCGGGCTTGTCAACAATTGAGTAGCGGTAGGTAAGCCGGTAGGAATCGAAACGATAGGAGGAATTGACAGTTGTTCCCTGGTGAAACAGCTTGCCCTGGTAGTCGATGTCACGGTCCAGAGTTCCCTCTCCTTTGACCGTCAACGGCGCGGCCAGGGCAAATACCGTATGTCTATCGGCCAGGATCACTCCTCCCCGGAACCGCAGGGCAATGGCCGGCGAGGAGACGATCTCATCGGCCAGGGAGAACCTGGTCCCGCTGTCGCTGGGGATCTGAACGTCATTGTATCCGGTGAAGACCGCACCGCCCTCGAAGTCTAAAAACCATTCGTAACCAGATCCGGTCCCGGAAAGAAGAGACAGCAAGAGAGCCAGAAAAATACAGTGTTTCATGCTACCTCCTTAAAATGTGACCGCCATGCCGGTCTTGTACCGTTGCCAGTTCGACCAATCCGGAAATTAAGGAAAAGGAGAGCCTTTGATCAATATTTTTCTTCTGTTATCCGTTTCTTCAGCCCCTGCCAGGAAGCCGATTCCTCCCATGCATGGCGGGACAGTTCCACCTGGGTCATCATGGCGTTCATTACAGACATCTGACCGTCGGACAGGATCTTATTGGTGGAAAAGTTCCTGGCTTTTTCAGCGTAGCCGCAGGCCGCCAGCTTCTTAAGGAAGTCGGCGTTGCGGGTCTTTATCCTCGCCACCTCGGCCTGCCAGCGGGCCCCGATCTGGGCCAGCCGCTTGTCGGCCACGGCGATGTGCTTGTCGGCGTATTTCATTTTCACGGCTTTCAACAGGACGGGGTCGGCATAGCTCATCTCTCCGGTGGACAACTGCGGCAGTTTGCTGATCTCAATGGCCTGGAGGGAATCCAATTCATTATGGGCTTGTTCGTATTCCCGTTGCAACTTCCCTTCCTCCTGCTGCATCTCCACTCCGCGCTGATGCTCCTCCATGGTCTGGGCATAAAGTACTTGCCAGGCTTCCTGGGCGGCCTTTATGGCCGGCGGTTCCATCTGGACCGGCTGACTCATCTTGCCGGCCATGGCCATGGCCATGGCGATCTGCTGTTCCTTGGTCATGGACTGGATGCGCTTGGCATCGGCTTCGGTCATTCCCGCGCCGGGCATTCCGGCCGGGATGCCGTTGGGATTGGCCCCTATGGCCGCCTCGGCTTGTGCGGTGTAGGTATCCTCAAAATCCTTTAACTGTTTGTCTGTGTTCTCAAACAATTTGGCGGCGCTGTAAGTGATGTTGCCCTCGGCGTCGGTCACCGCTGTTTTGGCGAAGGCATCCTTGGAGCTGGCCGGCGGGGCCGGCACGGCCTCCAGCATCTTGATCAGGTCCTGCTTGACCGGGGTCTGGGCAGTCAATATTGAAGCTGTTGTCCCGAAGAGAACAGCCAGAACAAGCAATTTTACTAAGGTTTTCATATGTGTTTCTCCTTTATTGTGAAACGGTTCTAGTTCTGCTTTGAACTCATCCCCTCCGTCCTCTTCTCTTGGGGAATATTTGGGCTAACAACGGGGTAAGAGAAGGGGATGCATAGGGGTTGAGTTTGGGATTTCCTTTAAAACTTTGAGATCTCAATGTCCTCAATGGTCATGGGCTCCTGAGGCTTGTCATTGGCCCCGGTGGCGGTGTTGGCGATAGCATCCAGCGCTTCAAATCCCTCAAACAACTGGCCGAACACGCTGTAACCCTCGGCCGGTCCGCCGCTCTGGGGGTGGTCCAAAAAGTGGGCGCCCTTCTGGGGATGGACGATGAAGAACTGGGAGCCGATGGAGTTGGGCTGGGCGGTCTTGGCGTAGGAGAGCGCCCCCCGGATGTGGGACAGCTCCGGGTGATACTGGTCGCCGATGTTGGTGCCGGGGCCCTTGTAGGAATGCCCTCCGGTGCCGTTCTTGGCGGTGAAGTCGCCGCCCTGGATCATGAAGTTCTTGATCACCCGGTGGAATGGCACGTCCTTGTACTTGCCGGCCTTGGCCAGCTCGGTGAAGTTCTTGACGCCCTCGGGGATCAGGTCGTCGAACAGCCGGGCCTTCATCGTTCCCTGGTTGGTCTTGATCACGGCTATCAGGTCGCCGGGTTTGGGTGCATCCTTCTGCATTATGGTCCTTTCTGTTATATTTCGTTTATTCGTTATCTTTAACCACAAAGACACTAAGACAAAAAATGATTTTCTATTTCCAGTTCCCTGTTTTCACTGATTCTGAAGATCTTCCAGCGTTTCTTCCGACAGTCCGAAGTAATGGCCAACTTCGTGGATGATGGTCTCCTTGATCTGTTCCCGGATCTGGTCATCGTTGGCGCAGATGCTCTCGATGTTCTTCTGGTACAGTTCTATCCTTTCCGGCATGGCCCCGGAAATTGGATAGGGCGGCCGCCGGTTGTAGGGAATGCCGATGTAGATGCCCAGCAACTGGTCTTTACGCGGTTTGGGGTCCAAAGAGGAAAGAATATCGCCGGACGGGTAATCCTCGATGGTCACTGCGATGTTCTCCAGCTTCTGGCGGAATTCCTCCGGCAGTTCCGAGATGGCCTGTCCGGCTATGTCCTCAAACTTTTTGCGGGTCATCTTCAAGGACGCTCTTGTCGGGGTAGAAGACGGCTATCAGCCAGGTCAGAAGTATGGCCAGGACCAGACGGGGAATGGTGATCCACCAGAAGTTGGCCCCGATCACCACGAACAGCCCGGTGTCCTCCACGATCCCGTGGCAGGTGGCCAAAAACAGGCTGATCAGGAACACCTGGCGCTTGTCCAGCTGCTGCTCGCGGGAGGAGGAGATGATTAGGCTGGCCCCGAACACGATGCCAAAGATGAACCCGGCCAGCAGGGGCATCCCTGACTGTTTCTTCAAGCCCAGGTGTCTGGTAAAGCGGTTGAGCCGCACCAGGCTGTCCTCCAGCATCCCCGAAGCCTTGATGAACTCCAGCAGCACGAACAGGATCATCACTATCAGGAAGATCTTGAGCGACAGGTCTCCCAGTCCCCAGAGATAATTTTTAAGGAAGGGTATCATGGTCTTACCTGATGATGAAAAAATGCAGTGACCAGCCCAGGAAAAGCGACAGCGACAGGCGGAAAAGGGATATCAGCACAAAACGGGTCTTGATCTGGGCAAAGACCGCGCTCTCCAGGATCTGGCTGTGGGAGATCAAAAGCATCAGCGAGAGCAGGGTCAGCTGCTGGGGCTGGAGCTTGAGCCCGGCTATCACCCCGATGGAGGCATAGAGGTTTACCAGATTGCCTACGATCAGTGCCAAAGCGCTCTCTCCCGGCAGGCCGAAATACTTCATGGCCGGGGCGCAAATCCCGGCGAACCAGTCCAGGGCCGGGGTTGCCTTAAGGATGCAGATGCCGGTGTAGACCGGAGCCACCATCTTCATCAGCTCCCGGAAGGAGGCCAGTCCCTTTTTGAGGCCTGAGGCCAATGTGGTCTTAAAGTCTATTTTGTTCATGCTTTTGCTATCCGCAGATTATGCAGATTGACGCAGATATTATATTCACAAATAAAGCTTGCCAAATAGAATGTAATAATAGCATTTTTGGGGCGGGTTTTCAAATGATATCGGACCGGATATAACAATTATTTTTTCTTAAGCTATTGACAAACGCGGTCAATAGTATTAGAATTAGGAAACTATGAAAACTAAAACAGTTTCCAATGTGCAAGAAAGCGCAACCATGACCAAAACCAAGGATCCGGTGCGGGAGCGGATAATAGCCAACGCCGAGGCCCTGTTCTTTGCCCGGGGCTTCTCCGGCGTGACCATGGACCGGATGGCGGCCGAGCTGGGGATCAGCAAGAAGACCCTTTACCAGCATTTCGCCAGCAAGCACCAGCTGCTGTACGCCGTCGTATCCCGGATGATGGCCGAAAGCGAGAGCGTCATCAAGGCCCTGACCGAAGATCCCATGCTGGACTACTTTCAGCGGATGGCTTTGCTGGTGGAGCATATCTCCCGGCGGACCTCCAAGATCAGCCGTGACTTCATGCAGGATTTGCAGAAAAGCGCCCCCGATATGTGGGAGGAGATAAACGAGTTCCGCCGCCGGAAGATCTACCACAACTTCGGGCTGCTGGTCCGAAAGGGCATCCGGGCCGGGCTGATCCGGCCGGAGGTCGATCCCGACCTGGTGACTCAGATGTATGCGGTGCTGGTCCAGCAGATGATCAATCCCCAGGCCTTGATCCATTCTTCTTACAGCCCGGGCCAGCTGATGAAGGCCATAGTGGAGCTGGTCTTTGCCGGGGCCATGACCGAAAAGGGAAGGATCAAATTCAAAAAGGATTTCAAGTAAGGCTGGCTGGGGGCTAAAATATAACAATTAAAAATGTAAATTGCAAACTGCAAAACAAACAATACTACGAGGCGGAGATGATGCACCAAAGAATTCATAAAACACTTCCGGCTTTGCTGGCGCTGACAATGCTGCTGGCGGTCTCCTGCTCCCGGAAGGACCAGAACAAGCTGGCCGGTTCGGGGATCATCGAGGTCACCGAGGTCATGGTGCGTTCCAAGGTCACCGGCCGGGTGGTGGAGATGCCGTTCGACGAAGGCCAGCAGGTGGAGGCCGGCCAGATGCTGGCCCGGCTAGCCCACGAAGAGCTTTCGGCCCAGGAAAGCCAGGCCCTGGCGGCGGTTTCCTCGGCCCAGAGCCAGGCAGCTGCGGCCGAGGCCAATTTCAGCACAGCCGAGGACAATTACCGGCGCAACCAGCCGCTTTTCCAGTCGGGCACCATCTCCATCCAGTCCTTCTCCCAGATAGAGAACCAGATGAAGGCCGCCCAGTCACAATTGGCGGCCAGCAAGGGGATGCTGGCCCAGGCCCAGGCCGCGCTTTCCCTGGCCAGGACCCAGGTGGGCAACGCCTACATCCAGGCCCCGGTCAACGGCGTGATGCTGGAGAGGAACATCGAGGTGGGCGAGCTGGCCCTGCCCGGGACTCCGGTCTGCAAGCTGGGGGACATCACCAAGGTCTACATCAAGATCTACCTGCCTGAGAAAGAATACGGCAAGATCAAGCTGGGGCAGAAGGCGCAGGTCTCGGTGGACTCCTATCCCGGCAAAATATTCGAGGGAACCGTGTCCACCATTGCCGGTCAGGCCGAGTTCACCCCAAAAGACATCCAGACCAAGGAGGAACGGACCAAACTGGTGTTCGCAGTCAAGATCAATTTGCAGAACCCGCAGGGCGAGCTTAAGCCGGGCATGCCGGCCGATGCGTTGATAGACATACAGTGATTCTTTAAACTTACCACAAAGGCACAAAGACACTAATTCAATTTTCAATATATGTTTATTCTGAGGCAATCTAAATGTACTGTCAAGGCGCAAAGAAACCAAATTAATAAATGGTTATTTATTGTTTGTGTTTGTGCCTTGGTGCCTTTGTGGTAAAAAGATATTAAATGATGTTTGCAGTAGAAACAAATAGGCTCGGCAAAAAGTACAAAAGCCTGGAAGCCCTTAAGCCACTGGATCTGGCCATAGAGCCGGGCGAGATATTTGGGCTGGT
Organism: candidate division TA06 bacterium; assembly: GCA_016235665.1. Lineage (NCBI taxonomy): Bacteria > candidate division TA06 bacterium. The sequence continues at coordinate 39,950 of JACRJI010000014.1, forward strand.
GGGGCCGGACGGGGCGGGCAAGACCACCGTCATCAAGCTGCTGGCGGCGCTGATCCGGCCGACCTCAGGCTTGGCTAAAATATTCGGACAGGACACGGTCAGGGACCCCGAAGGGTCCCGGCGCCACATCGGCTACATGTCGCAGAGCTTTGTGCTGTACCCGGAACTGACGGTGGCCGAGAACCTGGACTTCTTCTCCGACCTGTACCAGGTGACCGGCGAGGAGAAGAAGAAACGGATGGGGGAGCTGATGGCCTTTTCCCGGCTGGGGCCCTTCAAGGACAGGCTGGCGGGAAAACTGTCGGGCGGGATGAAGCAGAAGCTGGCCCTGTCCTGCGCGCTGATCCACACCCCCAAGCTGCTACTGCTGGACGAGCCCACCACCGGGGTGGATCCCATCTCCCGGCGCGAGCTGTGGAAGCTGCTCTACGAAATCTGGAAGCAGGGGGTCACCATCATCCTGGCCACACCCTACATGGACGAGGCCGAGCGCTGCAGCCGGATAGCCTTTTTGAACAAGGGGCAGGTGCTGTTATGCGACAAGCCGGAGAACATCAAGGCCGGGGTTAATTTCAAGGTTTACCAGTTGGAGGTTTCGGAACTTCAGAAAGCGTATGAACTCCTGGCGAAATCACAGACTGCCAGGAACGCCGGGCTTTTCGGGGGACACCTCCACGTCCATTTGGACAAGCCGGAGCAGCAGTTGGCGGATATCTCCGCACTGTTCAAGCAGAACGGAATAAAGGTCATCTCCCAAAAACAGATAGAGCCCAGCATCGAGGATGTGTTCCTGTCGCTGATGTAGTAAAGTAGTAACGACAAGAGTAGTAAAGACAAGTTATAATGTATTCCATAGACGCAAATAACCTCACCAAGCGCTTCGGCGATTTCACCGCGGTGGACCGGGTCTCGTTCTCGGTAGAACCGGGGGAGATCTTCGGGTTCCTGGGACCCAACGGCTCCGGCAAGTCCACCACCATCCGGATGCTGTGCGGCATCATCAGCCCCACCGAGGGCCGGGCCACGGTGGCCGGGCACGACATCACCGCCAGCCCGGAGCTGGTGAAGCAGAACATCGGCTACATGTCGCAGAAGTTCTCGCTGTATTCCGAGCTTTCGGCGGAAGAGAATTTCACCTTCTTTTCCGGCATCTACGGGAAAACTTCCGAGGAGATCGGCGAGCTCAGGCAGAAGGTCTTCGGCTCATTGGGCCTGTTGGGCTTGGAGGGCAGGATCGCCGGAGACCTGCCGGGCGGCTACCGGCAGCGTTTGGCCCTGGCCTGCGCCATCTCGCACGGACCAAAAGTGCTGTTCCTGGACGAGCCCACCGCCGGGGTGGACCCGGCCGCCCGCCGCAGTTTTTGGAGCATCATCCAGAACCTGGCAGCGGAAGGAATGACCATCTTCGTCACCACCCATTACATGGACGAGGCCGAGTACGCCGGGCGGCTGGCCTTCATCTACAACGGAAAAATCGTGGCCCTGGACACGCCGGAAAAATTAAAACAAGATTACAAGCAGAAGCTCTACCAACTATACGGCCCGCCGCCGCTGGAGATGATGGAAAGGATCTCCCTGGTCAAGGAAGCCTGCCAGGTGGCGCCGTTCGGCAACGCCCTGCACATCTCCTGCCGGCCGGAAACGGACGTGGCCCCCAGGATCAAGGCCCTGCTGGGCGGGCAGAAATACACGTTGGAACAGATAACGCCCTCGCTGGAGGATGTGTTCGTGGCGCTGATAGACCGTCCGCTGGCCACATCCCTCTCCGATGCGGGGAGGGGCGAAGGCCTGCACTGAGAATGGTTAATTATCTTGCTTTCGAAGTGGAGGGGTCAAAACCATGATACTCCTCAACCGCAGACTATACGGGGTATTCCGCAAGGAACTGCTCCACATCCAGCGCGATCCGCGCACCCTGTTCCTGACCCTGGCCTTTCCGGTGATGATGATGCTGTTGTACGGCTTCGGCATCCGGTTCGACGTCAAGAACCTGCCGCTGGTGGTGCTGGACTACGACCGCTCGGCCTTCACCCGGGAATACACCCAGAGCCTGATCAAGAACGAGGCCTTTGCCTATAAGGGCCACGTGATGAGCTACGCCGAGCTGGAGCAGAAACTGGAAAAGGGCCAGGCCCGGGTGGGATTGGTGTTCTGGCCCGGAGCCTCCCGCCGCCTGACCCGGGGCCAGAGCGTGCCGGTGCAGGTGGTGATAGACGGCTCGGATGCCAACACCGCCAACATCGCCATGGGGTACTTAAGCGCCTTCGGCCAGAGCTATTCCCAGAAACTCCTGCAAAGCGGACAGACCCGGCTGCCGGCCAACATCAACCTGGTGCCCCTGAACATCCGGCCCCGGGTGTGGTATAACCCCGAGCTTCGCTCGGCCAATTTTGTGGTGCCGGGGATCATCGGGGTGATCATGATCATGCTGGGCGCCCTGCTGACAGCCTTCACCATAGTGGAGGAGAAGGAGCGGGGCACCATCGAGATGCTGATCTCCTCGCCCCTGACCCGGTTCGAGCTGATGCTGGGCAAGATCCTGCCCTACCTGATCCTCTCGCTTTTAGCCATCGCCAGCATAGTGGTGATGGGCTACCTGATGTTCAACGTGCCCATCAAGGGCAGCCTGGCGGCGCTGACCGTTTCCTGCGTGGTCTACATGTTCAGCGTGCTGGGGATCGGGGTGCTGATCTCCAATCTCACCAAAAAGCTGCAGGAGGCCATGTTCGCCGCGGTGATGATCTCCCTGCTGCCGGGGATCCTGCTTTCGGGCTTCGCCTTTCCCATCGAAAGCATGCCGGCCTGGATCAAGCCCCTGACCTACCTGGTGCCCACCCGCTATTTTCTGGTGATCATCCGGGGCATCTACCTTAAGGGCATCGGGCCGCTGGTGCTGTGGCGGCAGGCCCTGCCGCTGATAGTTTTCGGGGCTGGGATACTGGTGTTCAGCGCGCTGAAGTTCAAAAAGAGTTTGGATTGAACGGTTTAACCACAAAGGCACAAAGGCACCAAAGTAATTTCAATTAAGTAAAAATGGAAATTGGTGATCGATTTAGTGTCTTAGTGCCTTGGTGGTAGAAAAAAATTAAGAGTATGAACAAACACCGCCTAAAATTTCTGATCCGCAAGGAGTTCATCCAGATCTTCCGCAATCCCATGACTCTGCGGATGATCCTGGTGATCCCCATCGTCCAGACCCTGCTGTTCGGCTACGTCACCACCACCGACGTCAAGAACATCAAACTGCTGGTCTGCGACCTGGACCAGAGCGCCTATTCCCGGGAGCTGGCGGCCAAGCTGACCAATACCGGCTATTTCACCAAGGCGGCCGAGGTCTCCGACCTCAGGTCCATCGACCAATACCTGGACCAGGGCCTGGTCAAGGCGGCGGTGGTCTTTCCTTCGGGCCTGGCCTCCGACGTCACCGCCGGGCGGACCGGGAACATCCAGATAATGATCGACGGCAGCAACTCCAGCGAGGCCAGCATCGCCCAGAGCTATCTGCAGAAGGTCCTGGCCAACGAGTCCATCCGCCTGATCCGGCAGCAGCTCTCCAGGGCCGGCACCACCGGCAGCCTGGAGATGCCCATAGACACCCGGCCCCGGGTCTGGTTCAACCCCGAGCTGAAGAGCGTCTACTACATGATCCCGGGGCTGATCTGCATGGTGCTGTTCCAGATGACCTCGATGCTGACCGCTTTGGGGATCGTCCGCGAAAAGGAGCAGGGCACCATGGAGCAGATCATCGTCAGCCCCATCACCACCTGGGAGCTGATCGCCGGAAAGACCCTGCCCTTTGCCTTGATGGCGCTGATAGACGTGGTGCTGGTGATGCTTTTGGGCACCCTGTGGTTTGGGGTGATCCTCAAGGGCAGCCTGTTCCACCTGTTCGGGGCCTCCATAGTATTCATCTTCACCGTGCTGGGGATCGGGATGCTGGTCTCCACCATCTCCCACACCCAGTCCCAGGCCATGATGATCAACCAGTTCTTCATGGCCACCAACATGCTGCTTTCCGGGTTCATGTTCCCCATCAGCTCCATGCCACAGGCCATGCAGTATTTCACCTACCTGGTGCCCTTGAGATACTTCTTGGAGATCGTGCGCAGCATCTTCCTTAAAGGGACCGGTCCGGCGGCCTGGTGGCCCCAGCTGTTGTTTTTGGCGGTGTTCGGGGTGCTGACCTTCGGGTTTTCGGCGTTGATGTTCAAGAAAAGGCTAGACTGAGCATAAATGGGTTATTTTTTATGGAGTTTGTTGCTCCCGATAAATGTTTTAGGGACCCCTTGCATTTCTTTTGTTATTTTGCTATAATGTTGTTGCTTGATAACAGGTTATCAAAGCACCAAAAGCATCTTGCTATTTTTTAGCAAAATAATCAGAATAAAAAGCAGAAGCCACACGCACCAAAGTTCATTCTTTGGCTCGCTTCTCACCGGGCGGCGCACCACAATGCTGTCAGCTCTGGTACAAATGCAGAGGGTTTCCATTTACCGGCCCTCAAAGTAAAGCGGGTGGCATAGTTTTTTGCCATCGGCTTTTTTCTTTTTACCGGATACAGCCACAGAGACGCAGAGGCACAGAGGGTTTTTATTTATATTGGGTATAAGCTTCGGAATCGGATCAAAAGGTATTCTCTGTGTTTCTGTGTCTCTGTGGCAAATGTATAAACATAAACTCATAACGGAGGGATCACCTATCAGCAAGGATTATCGGGTAAATAACAAGATTCGGGTCCCGGAGGTCAGGGTGGTGGGGCCCGATGGTCAGCAGATAGGCGTGCTGCCTATCGCCGAGGCCCTGCGCCAGGCAGAGGACAAGGGGCTGGACCTGGTGGAGATAGTGCCCGAGGCCAAACCCCCGGTCTGCAAGATCATAGATTTCGGGAAATTCCTTTACCACGAGGAGAAGAACAAGAAGGAGGCCCGGAAGAAGCAGCACGAGGTCAAGGTCAAGGAAGTCAGGCTGGGGCCCAAGATCGGTGAACACGATTACCTGGTAAAATTCAACCACGCCAAGGAGTTCTTGGCTCATAAGGACAAGGTCAGGGTCTCGATGCGCTTTAGGGGCCGGGAGATGGCCCACATCGACATCGGCCGGCGGGTGATCGACCGCTTTATGCTGGAGATCGCCGATGTGGCCGTGATAGAGCAGCAGCCCAAGCTGGAGGGAAACACTATGGTGGCCCTGCTTTCGCCCAAAAGCACCGCATAGCCTGACCTGACATTGTCCGGGTCACCGGTAGTTGAGTGCCCCGCTGTTGGCTGAGTGGCCGGCATTTCGATACGTTCACACTACTTGGGCTGAGTTCATCGAAGCCCTCAATGTCCGGCCGTACTTGTGCTGAGTGTATCGAAGCATCGAAGCCAAGCGGGGCGTATCGAAACCACCGGATGCAACTGATGTCCGGCCGGGATATTCTTGTTCCGGGAATATATAAATCAAAATAATATAAACCACCAAAGGAGAAGCCATGCCAAAGGTAAAGACCAGCCGGGCGGCGGCCAAAAGATTAAGGATCACCAGCAAGGGCAAGATCAAGCGCAACAAGGCCTGCAAGAGCCACAAGCTGACCACCAAGACCCGCAAACGCAAGCGCAACCTGCGCCAGGGAGGCCTGGTGGACAGCGCGAATTCCAAGAGGATCAACCGGCTGCTGCCCAACGGGTAGAACAGGGACTTTCCCGCAAAACACACTAAAATACGCGAAAAATAATTACCATACCGGGAATCAACTGCGAAGTTGCGCTAAGTTTCACAGGAGCCAGGTCAAAAGGATGTTAGCGGATATTTCGCGATTTTTCGCGGGCAGAAAAAGCAACAAAGAAACAGATCATAGAGATCATCAGAAAGGATAGGTAAGAGACCATGTCCAGAGTTACCACCGCAGCCGCCACCCGGCAGAAAAAGAACAAGATATTCAAGAAAGCCAAAGGCTTTTGGGGAGGCAGACACCGCCTATACCGCATAGCCAAGGAAGCCGTGATGCGGGCCGGGCAGTTCGCCTACCGCGACCGCCACAACAAGAAGCGCGATTTCCGCAGCCTGTGGATCATCCGGGTCAACGCGGCCTGCCGCCTGAACGGGATCAGCTACAACGCTTTCATCAGCGGTCTTAAGAAGAACAACATCGCCCTGAACCGCAAGGTGCTGGCCGAGATCGCCATCAACGATCCGCTGGCCTTTGCCAAGGTGGTGGAAGCGGCCAAGAAATAAACTGCCTAACAAGGCGGTTTGTTTGAAATGTTCGAAAAGTTGGAAATGTTTGAAACCGTTTAGATGATCGACAAGCTGAACAAAATAGGCGAAGAAGCCAAGCTGCAGATATCCGGATGCTCCACCCTGGAAAAACTGGAGGAGCTGAGGGTCCTCTATCTGGGCCGCAAGGGACAGGTGACCGAGCTGCTGAAATCGGTATTCTCGGTGGAACCGGCCCAGCGCCCGGCTTTCGGGGCTTCGGTCAACCGGCTTAAGGCGGAGCTGTCGGACCTGCTGGACCGGAAAAAGCAAAGCCTGGAGTCCGCATCCCAGGGCGCCGCCCGGCAGAAGGAAATACTGGACGTAAGCTTGCCCGGGAGGAAACCGCTGCTGGGCCACCGGCATCCCCTGCACCAGATCATTGCTGAAATGATCGGGATCTTCCACGGCCTGGGGTTCACCGTGGCCGAGGGCCCGGATGTGGAGACCGAGTTCAACAACTTCGACGCCCTGAACACGCCCCCCGACCATCCGGCCCGCAATTACCAGGACACCTTCTATCTTAAAGAAGGCGGTCTGTTGCTGCGGACCCAAACTTCCCCGGTGCAGATCAGGACCATGCTGTCGCAAAAGCCCCCGGTGCGGATCATCGCCCCGGGCCGCTGCTACCGCCGCGACGCCATCGACGCCTCGCACATGCCGGTGTTCCATCAGATCGAAGGCCTGTACGTGGACAAGAACGTCTCCCTGGCCGACCTCAAGGCCACCATCACCTATTTCGCCCGGGCCCTGCTGGGGCCAAAGATGAAGATCCGCTTTCGGCCGCACTTCTTCCCCTTCACCGAACCCAGCGTGGAATACGATTTTTCCTGCGTGTTCTGCCAGGGCGGGGGCTGCAGGGTCTGCAAGCAGTCGGGCTGGCTGGAGATCTCCGGGGCCGGGATGGTGGACCCCAATGTCTTCAACAACGTGGGCTATGACCCGGAAATATATTCAGGATTTGCCTGGGGCCTGGGAGTGGAGAGGGTGGCCATGCTGAAGTACGGCATCAACGACATCCGCCATTTTTATTCGGGCGATATCAGGTTCCTGGAACAATTCTAATTATAATCCCGGCTGATGGCGCCGGAGCAAAGAGGTTAAAATGAAGCCAATAAATATAGGGGACCTGAAGATCAAGCTGCCCCTGATCCAGGGTGGAATGGGGGTGGGGATCTCACTGGCCGGGCTGGCCTCGGCGGTGGCCAACGAAGGCGGGGTGGGAACCATCGCCACCGCCGGCATCGGGATGAACGAGCCCGATTTTGCCACCAATTATCTGGAGGCCAACCTAAGGGCCTTAAGAAAAGAGATCCGCAAGGCCAGGGCCATGACCAAGGGCGTGCTGGGGGTCAACATCATGGTGGCCCTTTCCAATTACGCCGACCTGGCCAAGACCTCGGTGGAGGAAGAGATAGACATCATCTTCTCCGGGGCCGGCCTGCCCTTTGACCTGCCCAAGTTCCTGACCCCGGATTCCAAGACCAAGCTGGTGCCCATCGTTTCCTCGGGGAGGGCGGCGGCCATCATCGCCAAAAAATGGTTCGACAAATACAACTACCTGCCGGATGCGGTGGTGGTGGAGGGCCCGCTGGCCGGGGGCCACCTGGGCTTTAAGCTGGACCAATTGGAAGACCCCAAATATTCCCTGAAGAACCTGATCCCCGAAGTGGTCGAGGCCCTTAAACCCTTCGTGGAAAAATATAAAAAAGCCATCCCGGTGATCGCCGGGGGCGGCATCTACACCGGGCAGGACATCCGGGAGGCCTTTGACCTGGGAGCCGACGCCGTGCAGATGGGCACCCGGTTCGTGACCACCAACGAATGCGACGCCTCCGAAGTGTTCAAGCAGGCTTACCTGGATTCCAAAAAAGAGGACGTGGTGATCATCAAGAGCCCGGTGGGGATGCCGGGCCGGGCCATCCGCAACCAGTTCCTGGACGATGTGGTCAAAGGCGAGAAGAAGCCGTTCAAGTGCCCCCACCAGTGCATCATCACCTGCGACTTCAAGAACACGCCCTACTGCATTGCCCTGGCTCTGATCAACGCACAGCAGGGGCTGATGAAGGACGGCTTTGCCTTTGCCGGGGCCAATGCCTTCAGGAACAACTGCATCATCTCGGTAAAAGAGACCATCCAGGCCATCATCCGGGAATTCAACGAGAGCGTCAGTTTGGCCGGGGCCCAGCCGGCGGGAATTCCCATATCATAGTAAATGTCTATCTAATTGGCTCAGGCACAACACCCCAAAAGTTTTCTATCCGCAGATTTCACAGATTTTCGCAGATTTTTCTAAGCCGGTTAATATTTATAGGTATAAATAGAATCGTTACCATCTGCGTTAATCTGTGGATAAAGGTTCCTAAGTAAGTTAGATAATCATTTCATAGCATTTACAGAGCACCATGAAGATCTCCTATAACTGGCTTAAAGAATTCATAGACTTCAACTGGTCCGTCAAGGAACTGGCCGGAAAGCTGACCTTTGCCGGGGTCGAGATCGAAGGCATCGAGGAGCTTCCCTCCGGGGACTTCCAGCTGGACCTGGAGATCACCCCCAACCGGCCCGACTGCCTTTCGTTCCTGGGCCTGGCCCGAGAGATCAGGGCCCTTAATGGCGGACAGATAAATGTCCCCGTATGTCAGGTAACCGAAGGAACACAGGATGTAAATGCTTTGGCCAGGGTCGAGGTGGAGGACAAACAGGGCTGTCCCCGCTATCTGGCCCGGGTGATAACCGGGGTCAAGGTGGCGGAATCGCCGGAATGGCTGAAGAAAAAACTGGAGAGCATAGGCCTGCGGCCCATCAACAACGTGGCCGACATCACCAACCTGGCGCTCTATGAATTCGGCCATCCCCTGCACGCCTTTGACCTGGACAAGCTGTCCGGCCATAAGATCATTGTGCGCCGGGCCAAAGCTGGCGAATCCATGGTAACCCTGGACGGAACGGAACGCAAGCTAACCCCGGAATACCTGGTCATCGCCGACGCCCAAAGGCCCGCGGCCATCGCCGGCATCATGGGCGGGCTGGAATCCGAGATCTCATCGGCCACCAAAAATGTCCTGTTGGAGAGCGCCTACTTTGACCCGCCGCTGATCCGCCGGGGCAGCAAGGCTCTTGGTTTAAAGAGCGATGCCTCCTACCGCTTTGAGCGGGGGGCCGATCCCAATATCCTGGAACAGGCGATCAACCGGGCGGCCCGGCTGATCTCGGAAATTGCCGGCGGACAAGTGGCCAAAGGGATCATAGATGTTTCGGCCCAAAAGTTCCCGGCGGACTGGGTGCTGAAACTCCGGCCGGAGAAGGTCTGCAGCCTTTTGGGGGCGGACATCAAACCTGAAAGAATGACAGAGATCCTCAACGCCCTGGAGCTTAAGGCCGGGGTCTCCGGAAACGTAATAAATGTGCAGGTCCCCAGCTTTAGGGCCGACCTAAGCCGGGAAGCCGACCTGATAGAGGAGATCGGCCGGATATACGGCTACGACAACCTGCCGTCCGAGGGGATAACCCCCTGGCCGGTGCCGGGAGTGCAAAGGCCCAGGGAAAAAGCCGTGGATAATATTGTGACCGCCCTGGTCTCCCAGGGTTTTTGCCAGCACTACGGCCTGCCCCTGATGGACCCGTCGCATTATGCCAAGCTGGGATTGGCCCAGGACGCCAACATGGTGGAACTGGACAACCCGCTTTCCTCGGACCTCTCGGTATTGCGGCCGATGCTGCTGCCGGGGCTTTTGGAGGCGGGGCAGAGGAATTTGAATAACGGGATGAACCGGATAAGGCTGTTCGAGTGCGGACTGGTCTTTGCCCCGGGCAAACCGGCACCTTCGGAATCACTTAAGCTGGGGATCCTGGCCTGCGGGGAAAGAGAGAACCAGAGCTGGGACCGGAAGCCGGGAAGTTTTGATCTCTTCGACCTGAAGGGGGCCCTGGAGGTCTTGTTTGAGTCCCTCAAGATCAAGGGGATCTCCTATTCTGCTGAATTCAAAACACCAAAACCATTCCTGCATCCCGGCCGTTCGCTGGAACTGCTGCTAAACGGGGTGGTCATCGGCTGGGCCGGCGAGCTGGACGCTTCCGTTCTCAAGGCCTGGGACATCAAGGAAAAACTATACTGTTCGGAGCTGGAGCTGGGAACAATTCTCAATCTGATGGCCGGGGCCGTCTCCCAGTTCTCCGAGATCCCCAAATTCCCGGGGGTCAAGCGCGACCTGGCCATCATGGTGCCGCAGCCGGTCACCAGCCGGGAGATACTGGATGCCATCACAAAAACCGGCGGGGCCACATTGGAGCGGGCCGAGTTGTTCGATCTTTACGCCGGGGACCAGGTGGAAAAGGGCCAAAAGAGCCTGGCCTTCTCGCTCTCCTACCGACATGCAGAGCGGACCCTGACCGACGCCGAGGTCAACCAGGTGCACCAGGAGATAGTCAAAGCGCTTAAGGACAAGTTCGGGGCCGGGATCCGTTGAGAGGACCCTGTCTTTCGGACGCTGATTAACGCAGATATTATCGATATCCTTCACAGAATCAGTAAATAGCTCGATATATATAGGTATTTTCAGTGTTTCCGTGGTAAAAGTTACTTTACATAATTCTGAAACACCCCAACAGGTTTTTAATATATAATTCAAAAGCGAGGACATCAATATGAGCGGAGATCCCCTGGCGATATTGGAAGAACGAATAAACCGGGCGGTTGACAAGATCACCGAATTGAAGAACCAGAAGGAAAAATTGGAAAAGGACAACCAGGACCTCAAGGACAAGATAGACCACCTGACCAAGAGGCTCAAGACCATCGAGGACGAAAAAAAGCAGCAGACCAACCTGGAGGACGAGAACCAGAAACTTCAGCAATCCCAGGATGAGGCCAAGAAAAGGCTGACAGAGATCATAGACAAGCTGGAAAAACTCAAGGACTAGTTTCCGGGGCCTGGGGCCCAAGAAACCGCAGGGACAAAAAGAAAAACCAAAATATAGGGTAACATGACCGTATCCAAAAACGGGATCAAAGTGGAGATCTTCGGCACCGAATACCGCATCAAGGGTGACGCCAACGGCGACTACATCAAGCAGGTGGCCGGGCTGGTGGACGAGCGGATGCGCCAGATAGCCGAGGCTTCGATGACCGGCTCGGTGGCCAAGATCGCCATTTTGGCGGCAGTCAACATAGCCGACGAGCTTTTAAAGGAGCGCCTGGCCCGGGAATCGGCTATGGACAAGCTGTCGGAACGCCTGAAGCAGGCAGAGGAAAACGGACAGGAATAATTTTTCACTTCCCTCTTGCATTTTTAGCTTCACGGTGTTATATTAGCCGAAGCGGAGGATGAAACGCCTCCCGGTTTTTGGTATATTATTAGTTCTTTATTTCCCTGCGGTGTCCGTATCGATCGGATTATTTTTGAGCCAACACCTGTTCATTTAGGGCCTAAACCTTCGGGCGCGGTGTGCATGCCTCTCTTAATTGGGGGGAAGCCTTAACCGTCTGAGGCGGCACCATTTTTTGAATAGGTTCAAAATGTCCTTTCGACCGGCACAGGCGGGGAATTTTTATTTCCGGGGACCACTAAGCGGGACCCTACCACGGAAACACCGAAATCATGCAGAACACGGAACTAGATTAAATCAAAGGTTCAGGTGTTAAGATTAATAGATTCCGTCATTCCGTGTTTCAGTGGTAAGGTTTTGCGCAGAACTCTCAAACCACAACAAGAAATCATCACCTAGTTATCGACCGACCCGGATCCGTTACAAGGCCGGGAAACGTGAAAAGGAAAGGGAAAAATGCTGATAGCACTATGGATAGCGATATCGCTGGTATGTCTGGGTCTGGGGTTCTTCTTCGGATACCTGCTGCACAAGAAAATGGGGGAAGCCAGGATCGGTGATGCCCAGAAGCTGGCAGAGAAGATGATCAACGAGGCCCAGCGCGAAGCGGCCACCTACAAGAAGGAAGCCCAGGTTCAGACCAAGGAAGAATGGTACAAGCTCAAGAATAATTTTGAAAAAGAGACCCAGAGCAAACGGAACGAGCTGAAGGACATCGAGAACCGGATACTGGAAAAGGAAAAGCAGAACGACCGTAAGGTGGACATCATCAGCCGCAAGGAGAAAGAGGTGGAGATCCGGGAGCGGGACCTGGTGGCCAAGGAGCGGGTGATACGGGCCAAGGACGAGCGGCTGACCATCATGATCGACGAGCAGAACGCCAAGCTGGAGCAGATCGCCGGACTGACCCAGGAGGAGGCCAAGAAACAGCTGATGCAGAATCTGGAGACCCAGGCCCGGCACGAGGCGGCCCAGCTGATCAAGACCATCCGGGACGAGGCCCGTGATAACGCCGAAAAGGAGGCCAAGCAGATAATAGGGCTGGCCATCCAACGCTACTCCGGCGAGCACACCGCCGAGACCACGGTGTCTGTGGTGCCCCTGGCCTCGGACGAGATGAAGGGCCGGATCATCGGCCGGGAAGGCCGCAACATCAGGGCCTTTGAGGCCGCCACCGGGGTGGAAGTGCTGATAGACGACACTCCGGAAGCCATCGTGATCTCGGGCTTTGACCCGGTGCGCCGGGAAATAGCCCGGATCGGTATGGAAAAACTGATCTCTGACGGCCGGATCCAGCCGGCCCGGATAGAGGAAGTGATCGAGAAGGCCAAGATAGAGGTGGACCGCAGCATCCGGGAGGCCGGCGAGGGCCTGGCTTTGGAGGTCGGCGTGGCCGGCCTGCACCCCGAGCTGATGGTGCTTTTGGGCCGCCTGAAATACCGCACCAGCTACGGGCAGAACGTGCTTCAGCATTCCAAGGAAGTGGCCTTTTTGGCCAGCGTGATGGCCGGGGAGCTGGAACTGGACCAGTCCATAGCCAAGCGCTGCGGGCTGCTGCATGACATCGGAAAATCCGTTGACCACAACATAGAGGGCACCCACACCCAGATCGGGATGGACCTGGCCAAGCGCTACGGCGAATCGGCAATGATCATCAATGCCATCGGGGCCCATCACGAGGACATCGAGGCCACCTCGCTGTACTCGGTGCTGATCGCGGCCGCCGACGCCATATCCGGCGCCCGGCCCGGGGCCAGAAGGGAATCGCTGGAGGCCTACGTCAAGCGGCTGGAGAAACTGGAGGAAGTGGCCTATTCCTTCAAGGGCATCAGCAAGGCTTACGCCATCCAGGCCGGCCGCGAGGTGAGGATAATGGTGATCCCCGAGGACGTCAACGACAACCGGGTCACCGAGATGGCCGGGGAGATCGCCCACAAGATAGAGCAGTCGTTGCAGTACCCGGGGCAGATCAAGGTCACCGTCATCCGCGAGACCCGCGGGGTGGGGTACGCTAAGTAACTAAGAGCAAATATGAGTAGTCAGTAGCCTGTATCCACTATACGGAATACAGTATACTGACTACTGAATAGTGGATACCCATAAGTGCCTTCATGAAAATACTATTCATCGGCGACATCATCGGGAGCCCGGGGCGGAGCGCGGTCAGGCACATCATGCCGGAGATCGTCAAGGAGCACGGGGTGGACTTCGTGATCGCCAACGGCGAGAACTCTGCGGCCGGCTTCGGGCTGACCGTGACCGTGGCCAAGGAGCTTTTTGCCCTGGGGATAGACGTGCTGACCACAGGCAATCACCTTTGGGACAAGAAGGAGATCATTCCCTTTCTCTCCAGCGAAAAGCGGATCCTGCGGCCGGCCAACTATCCCGACGGATCGGTGGGTTTCCCTTACGGAGTTTACAAGGCGGAGAACGGCACAAAAGTGGGCGTACTCAATCTCCTGGGCCGGGTGTTCCTGTCCACCACCGACTGTCCCTTTAAGGCGGCGGACAAGGCGCTGAAGGAGATCAAGAAGGAAACGGACATCGTGATCGTGGACATCCACGCCGAGGCCACCTCGGAGAAGATCGCCATGGGCTGGTACCTTGACGGCCGGGTGTCCGCGGTCATCGGCACCCACACCCACGTGATGACGGCCGACGAGCGGATCCTGCCGCTGGGCACGGCCTACATCACCGATGCCGGGATGTGCGGGGGATTCGACGGCGTGATCGGGATGGAGAAGGAAGGGATCATCAAGCGCTTTTTGGACCAGATGCCTGCCAAGTTCGCCCCGGCCGAGGGGGACGTGAGGTTCAATGGAGTAGTGGTGGACGTGGACGAGAAGAACGGGAAGGCAAATAATATTATACGCACTAATAAAACCTAGGCAAGGTAAGTATATAATGGCTGAAGAAACAATAAAAGCACATTGCAATAAATGTGTTGGAATACGTAATCACAATATCCTTTTTTCCGAAAAGGAGCACACTCAACAAAATGTTGATGATGACAGGGATGGAATTATAATTTGGTGGGAAGATAAATATGCATTAGTAAAATGTCTTGGTTGTGGCAATATAAGCCTTATGCACACGTCTTGGTTTTCCGAGGATTGTGACTATAACGGCAAGCCATATGAGAAAATTAATTATTATCCACCAGCGATATCAAAGCCCATTCCTAAATGGATTAACGACCTCGATACCTTTTTAAATTCTGAAGAAACTCAAATTGCAGAACTACTTAAGGAAATATATGCAGCACTTTACAATGATTCAAAGCGTTTAGCAATCTTGGGAATTAGATCATTACTTGAACATGTAATGATAGCCAAAACAAGTGATCAAGGTTCGTTCAATAAAAACATTGATAGCTTTTATGAATTAGGGTATATAGCTTCAAAACAAAAAGATTTGATTATAAAAGCACTTGATGTTGGGCATGCAACAACTCATCGCTCTTTTGTGCCATGTGTTGATGACATAATGACAACTCTAGGAATATGTGAAACGATAATTGAAATGATATATATTCATCCAAAGAAGATGGAAATCGTTTCAAAACGCATACCAAAGCGTAGTAAATAATATGGCTCAAATCATTGACGGTAAAATAATAGCGGCGGATATCCGCCAGGAAGTGAAAACCGAGGTCTCCGAGCTCAAGGCCCGCGGGACAGAGCCCCATTTGGCCGTGATCATCGTGGGCAGCGACCCCGCCTCCCAGGTCTATGTCCGCAACAAGCACCAGGATTGCGAAGAAGTCGGTATTCGTTCCTCGGTCATCGAACTGCCGGCGGACACCACACAGTCACAGCTGCTGGACAAGATCAAAGAACTCAACCAGGACAAGACCGTTCACGGCATCCTGGTGCAGTCGCCGCTGCCCAAGGGCTTGTCCGAGGAACAGGCCTTCCAGTCCATATCCCCGTCAAAGGATGTGGACTGTTTCCATCCCGAGAACGTGGGCCTGATGACCCTGGGGCGGCCACGCTTTTTGCCCTGCACCCCGGCCGGGGTGATAGAACTGCTGGTCCGCACCGGGATCGAGATATCGGGAAAATACATCGTGATCGTGGGCCGCTCCAACATCGTGGGCAAGCCGCTGGCCAACATGCTGCTGCAGAAGGCCAAAAACGGCAACGCCACGGTCACCGTCTGCCACACCGGCACCAAGGGACTGCCCTACTACACCAAGCAGGCCGACATAGTGATCGCGGCGGCCGGCAGCCCGGGGATGATCACCAGCAGCATGCTCAACAACAACTGCGTGGTGATAGACGTGGGGGTCAACCAGGTAAGCGACCCCAGCAGGAAGAGCGGGGTAAGACTGACCGGGGACGTGGATTTTGAGTCGGCCTCCAAGGTCGCCTCATACATCACGCCGGTGCCGGGCGGGGTGGGCCCGATGACCCGGGCCATGCTGCTGAAGAACACGGTGAAGGCGGCGACCTAACCCATTCGACCGCGCTCAGGGCAGGCCCCAACCCACTTTCGTATGCAACAATGAGCTGCTTCACTCATTGCAGGCTCTCCCCGATGCGGAGAGGGAGTGTTTAAAGAAATTCTACGTGTCTCTGCGTCTCTGTGGCAAAAATATGAATGATGACAAACAAATAACCTCACCGGTTCCGGTTTTTAAGAAAAGCCATTTGATCCTCGTCCTAACTGCGCTGGCCCTGCTGGTGCTGGCGGTGTTCTCGCCCTGTATAAGCAATGGGTTCATAAATCTCGATGACAACAGCTACATTGTTGAAAACAGCCTGATCCGAAACATTTCACCGGCCAATATAAAAAGCTGGTTCAGCTCAGGGTATGAAGGCAATTATTACCCGTTGGTTCTCCTGGCTTACGCACTGGAATATAAGGTCAACGGGCCCGACCCCAAGGTCTACCACATAACCGGCATCATCCTGCACCTGCTGAATGTTTTTTTAGTCTTCGCGCTCTTTTTCTTGCTGCTGAAGAACGGTTGGACAGCCGGGATCATCACGGCCTTATGGGCCGTCCATCCCTTGCGGGTGGAATCGGTGGCCTGGGCCGCCTCCCAGAAGGACCTTGTTTACACTTGCTTTGCCTTGCTGTCGCTGGTCACGTATCTCCGCTACAAGAATCAAGGATCGTTAAGAGACTATGCCGCTTCACTGTCCTTATTCCTGCTGGCTTGTTTTTCCAAGGGAATGGCGGTGGCACTGGTCCCGGTCCTATTCCTGGCGGACCACTTTCTTAGCAAGCCGTTCAGCCGAAGATCATGGCTGGAGAAAGCTCCGTATGCGGCCCTGGCAATAGTCTTTGGAGTGATCTCATATCACGTCCAGGGCCAAAGCCAGTTCATTCAGACCAGCAGGCCTTTGACCGCCAATTTGCTGACGGCCGGTTACGGTTTCGTTTTCTATATCATAAAATTGACCGCTCCTTTCCGGCTTTCAGCCTTTCATCCCTACCCCGGAACGCCCCTGCCCTGGACCTTTTACCTGGCTTCGATCGCCAGCGTTTTGACGGTCATTGCTCTTTTAATATGGGGGCGCAGGAACAAGACGGTCTTCTTCGGGGGAATGTTCTATCTTGTAACAATATTGCCGGTGCTGCAGATCGTTCCGGTGGGCGGGTTTGCCGCAGCCGAGCGCTATTCGTATTTTGCCTCTTTGGGCCTGGTCTTCATCGCCGGGTCGTATCTGTATAAGATGTTTCGGGGCGTATCCCGGCAGGTCATGGCCGCTGCCGTGATCCTCCTGGTCCTGATTACTACGGCGGAAGGCCTCGCCGCATACCAGCGCTGTTTTGTCTGGCGGAACAGCCTCACCCTTTGGAGCGATGCCATAAATAAATACCCCGGAGCCAACTCCTTTGCCCATAACCATCGGGGCAACGCTTACGATCTGCAAGGACGGAATGATCAGGCGGTGGACGATTTTACCAAGGCGGTGAACATTGATCCCCGGAACTTTGCAGCCTGGTACAACCGCAGTTGTGTATACCTGAAACTTAACCGGCCCGATGAGGCCATAGAAGATTGCTCCCGGGCCATCGTTCTTGATCCGGCATATGCCAAGGCTTACAGTAGCAGGGGCCTGGCCTACGGAATGAAGAAACAATACGATTCATCCCTGTCCGATCTGTCCCGGGCCATAACCCTTTCCCCGAAAGACCCGTTGTTCTACTATGACCGGGCCACTACCTACGGGCAAATGAAGAATTACCTTTTGGCCATCGCCGATTTCAGCCGGGCGATAGAACTTGACCCAGGCTATGGGCAGGCTTATTATTACCGGGGATATACATATTATATGACGGGCGACCGCAGGCAGGCCGAGCAGGATGTGCAAAGGGCCAAGAGCCTAGGATTCATAAAGTGAGCTTTTATCAGAACAAATGCCCGACGACAAACAAATAATCCTTTCGGTCAGCCAGCTCAACGCCCAGGTGCGGCGGGTGCTGGAGTCCTCCATCCCCAGGCTGTGGGTCAAGGGCGAGGTCTCCAACATGACGGCCCATTCCTCCGGCCATCTGTACTTCAGCTTAAAGGACAGCGGGGGGCAGGTGCGCTGCGTGATGTTCAAAACGGCCGCCCAGTCTTTGCTGCTTTTGCCCCAGGACGGGATGCAGTGCCTGGCCCTGGCTGATGTCACACTGTACGAGCGGGCCGGACAGTACCAGCTCAATGTCCAGCAGCTCCAAATAGCGGGGCAGGGCGAACTGGCGCTGGCCTTTGAGCGCTTAAAGAACAAGCTGTTCCAGGAAGGCCTGTTCGACCCGGAACACAAGCGGCCCATTCCCAAATATCCCACGGCCATCGGACTGGTGACCTCGCCCACCGGGGCGGTTCTGCGGGACATCATCAAGGTGGTCAAACGCCGCTGGCCACTGTGCCAGCTGATCCTGAACCCGGTGCCGGTGCAGGGAGTGGGGGCCGGGGACAAGATCGCCCAGGCCATAGAACAATTCAACCGTTTCGGCCAGGTGCAGTTCCTGATAGTGGGCCGGGGCGGGGGCTCGGCCGAGGATCTGTGGGCCTTCAACGATGAGGCGGTGGCCCGGGCCATTTACAACTCAAAGATCCCGGTGATCTCAGCAGTAGGTCACGAGGTGGACTTCACCATCGCCGATTTCACGGCCGACCTCAGGGCGCCCACCCCTTCGGCCGCAGCCGAACTGGCGGTGCCCGATTTGGCCGAGGTACGCTCCGGCCTTTCCGACTCCGGTTCCCGGATGAAGAACGCCCTGCTGTGGCTGGCCTCCCAATATGAACAAAGGCTGAAAGCAGTTGGCCGCAGTTATGGTATGATGAGGCTGGCCGACCTGATGGAGCAGAAATCGCAACAGCTGGACCGGACCCAGAAACAACTGGGCGCGGTCCTGGCCTGGCAGGTGGGATTATTGAAAACAAGACTGGACGGATTAAGCCAGTCGCTGGCGGCCCTCGGTCCCGGTTCGGTGCTGGCCCGGGGCTACAGCATCTGCCGCGACCAAAAGGGAATGGTGATCAAGGACTCAAAAACACTGAAACCGGAAGACAGCCTGACCGCAGAGTTTGCCAGGGGATGGGCTAAAACGAAAGTTAAGGAGACGGGCAGATGAAAACCGCCAAAAAAAACCAGCCGAAAGACTTCAAGCTGGAAACAGCATTGAAGCGGCTGGAACAGATCGTGGAGAAACTGGAATCGGGTCAGGTGGAGATCGACCAGGCCCTGGGCCTGTACCAGGAGGGAATGGAACTGACGGGCCAGGCCAAGGCGGCATTGAACGAGGTGAATTTCAAGATCAAAAAACTTACCCTAAGCGGCCAGGGGGAATTTAAAACCGAAGCAATGAAATTGGAGGAGGGTCCCAATGACCAAGATTAAAACCCACAAGACCAAGGCGGTAAAAGCCAAGATTCCCCCGAAGAAAGCGGCCAAGCAACCGGTCAAGCCGGTAAGCAAGAAAACAGCCAAACCCGCCGCCAAGAAGCTTGCCCTGAGCGGTGCCGAAGGGGCTAAACCATCGGCCATGCCTCGACCCGGCTCGGCGGCCAAGCCCCAGCCGGCCCCGCTCAGCCCCCTGGCCAGGCTTTTGGAAGAGGTCAAAAAGCGCAAGGAATTCGTCCACCAGTACCTTAAATTAAAAGACAGACCCGACAGGTTCCTGCCCGAGGACATCTACCGCGGGATGCACAGCTACCTGGGCATCGGCGGCAAATCCTTGCGGCCGGCGGTCTGCCTGTTCTGCTGCGGGGCGGTGGGCGGCGACGAGGACAAGGCCCTGCCGGCGGCGGCGGCCATAGAGGTCTACCACACCTGGACCCTGGTTCACGACGATATCATAGACCGGGACAAGCTGCGCCGGGGCGCGGCCACGGTGCACGAGGAGCTGACCCAGCGGGCCGCCAAACGCCTGGGGCTTAAGGGCGAGGAAGCCCGCCACTACGGCACTTCCATGGCCATTTTGGCCGGGGACCTGCAGCAGGGCTGGACCATCGCTCTTTTAACCGAGCTGGTGCGGGAGCGGGGGGTGAACCCCATCCTGGTGCTGCAGCTGATACTGGACCTGGAGATCGACGTCCAATCGGCCCTGATCGAGGGCGAAGCCCTGGATGTTCAGTATTCCAAGATGCCGCTGGAATCATTGAACGAAGAAAAGATCCTGTCCATGCTTTGGAAAAAGACCGGGGCCCTTTACCAGTTCGCCGGCAAGGCCGGGGCCATGATCGGGATCGATCAGCCCAATAACAAACATCCCTACGTAGAGGCCCTATCCCAGTTCACCTCCCACTGCGGAATGGCCTTCCAGCTTCAGGACGACATCCTGGGGATATTGGGAAACGAGAAGACCCTGGGCAAGCCAGTGGGCTCGGATATTCGCGAGGGCAAGCGGACGGTGATAGTTTACCATGCGCTTAACGCGGCCTCCCGGACCGAACGGAATCTGATCCTGAAGACCTTGGGCAATCCCAAGGCCACCCCGGCCCAGGTCAAAAGCGTCACCCAACTGTTCGTGAAACTGGGCGGCATAGAACATACCGCCGAGCTGGCCCAGAAATACGTGCGCAAAGCCATCACAGCGCTGGAGCCTCTGCCGGAGACGGAGTACAAGCAGCTGCTGATGCAGTGGGCCGATTACATGGTCAACCGGACGTTCTAACGAAACCAGTTTGGCGTTTACCGTTTTGTGTTCATCGTTCATTGTTAATTGTTTATTGTTTATAGTTTATAGTCTCTTGTCCCCCAGGCCCCAATATCAAATCCCAACTTCCAGTTCACTAATATATGCCATTCTGGGAGATCATAAATAACAAATTGTTATGGGCCGTGGCCGCCAGCGGACTGTCCACCCAGATCCTGAAGGCCTTCGCCTCGGTCATCTGGGAGGGACGCCTTAATTGGCGCCGGACCATGGAGCCCGGCGGCATGCCCAGCTCCCACGCCGCTTCCTCGGCCACCCTGGCCACCATGATAGGGTTAAGCGCCGGGTTTGACAGCTGGCTGTTCGCAATATCAGCCTACGTGGCCTTCGTGGTGATGTACGATGCGGCCGGAGTGCGGCGGGCGGTAGGCCGTCAGGCCATGGCCTTAAACCGGATACTGGAAACCAGGACCCTCAAGAAAAAAGCTCAGGGCCTGCAGATCAAAGAACTGCTGGGCCACACCCCGATCGAAGTCCTGGCCGGATGCGTTCTGGGCATATTCTGGGGGCTGACATTTCATTACTTTATAGGATGACGCATGATCCTGGACAGCATAAATAATCCGGACGACCTGAAAAAACTAAAACTGCCGCAGCTGCAGCAGCTGGCGGTCGAGGTGCGCCAGCACATTATAAGCGTGGTCTCCAAGAACGGCGGGCACCTGGCGCCCAGCCTGGGAACGGTGGAGCTGACCATAGCCCTGCATTATGTCTTTGACGCTCCGGAGGACAAGCTGATCTGGGACGTGGGCCACCAGACCTATGCCCACAAGATATTGACCGGAAGAAAAAAGGAATTCTGCACGGTCCGTACCTATCAGGGCCTAAGCGGCTTTCCCAAGCGGGCTGAAAGCTGCTATGACTGCTTCGACACCGGGCATGCCTCCACCTCCATCTCGGCGGCCCTGGGGATGGCCTGCGCCCGGGACCTGGCCGGGGAAAAATTCAGAGTGGCGGCCATTATCGGCGACGGTTCGCTGACCGGAGGCCTGGCCTTCGAGGGCCTGAACCACGCCGGCCAGCTGAAGAAGAACATGCTGGTGGTCTTGAACGACAACCGGATGGCCATCTCCAAACGGGTTGGCGCCCTGGGCCAGTACCTGACCCGGATCACCACCGCTCCGGCCTATACCAATTTCGAAAAAAATGTTTGGGACCTTTTGGGCAAACTGCCCAATAACTTCGGCCAGCCGACCAGGGTGATGTTCCGCCGTTTGCGCCAGGGATTCAAGAACCTGATCGTGCCGGGCCTGACCTTCGAGGAGCTGGGCTACCATTACGAAGGGCCGGTGGACGGCCATGATCTGGAGGCCCTGATCAAGATACTGTCCCGGATCAAAGACCTGCCCGGCCCCACCATGCTCCATGTGCTGACCACCAAGGGCAAGGGGTATGCCCCGGCCGAAAGCAATGCCGAAAAATTCCACGGGGTGGGGGCCTTCGATCCCGAGACCGGCAACTCCCGCACCCAGTCGGACATTCCCTCCTACACCGAGGTCTTCGGTCAGACCCTAAGTGAACTGGGTTTAAAGAATCCCCGGATCGTGGCCATCACCGCGGCCATGCCCGAGGGCACCGGCCTGGACATCTTCCGGGATGCCATTCCGGAAAGGTTCTATGATGTGGGCATTGCCGAACAGCACGCCCTGACCTTTGCCGCCGGACTGGCCGCCCGGGGCTTACGGCCGGTGGTGGCCATCTACTCCACCTTTTTGCAGCGGGGCTATGACCAGATCATCCACGACATCGCGCTCCAGAAACTGCAGGTAGTGCTGGCCATAGACCGGGCCGGGCTGGTGGGCGAGGACGGCCCCACCCATCACGGGCCTTTCGACATCTCCTATCTGCGCTGCATCCCCAACCTGCTATTGATGGCCCCCAAGGATGAGCAGGAGCTGAAGGACATGCTGATGACCGCCATCAAACATCAGGGCCCTTCGGCCATCCGCTATCCCCGGGGCAGCGGTTTCGGGGTTGTTTTAAGACCCCCGCAGGAACTGCCTTTGGGGCGGGCCGAAAACTTAAGGGAGGGAAAGGACGGGGCCATATTGGGGCTGGGCATCGGGGCCACCCTGGGGCTTCAGGCTGCAGAATTGCTGTCTGCCAAAGGACTGGAGCTGGAGGTCTGGAACGCCAGATTCGCCAGTCCCCTGGACGAGGAAGCCATCCGCAGCGTACTGGCCAGACATAATAAGGTGATGACCATCGAAGAAAATGTTCTGGCCGGCGGCTTTGGCTCGTCGGTGCTGGAACTGGCCAACCGGCATCAACTGAAAACCGGTATTCAACGGCTGGGCCTGCCCGACAGCTTTGTGGAGGCGGGTCCGCGGCCCCTGCTGTTGGAGAAGAACGGCCTGAGTGCTTCGGGCATCGCGGCTTCGGCAGAAAAATATTTTAAGGACCGGCCATGAGCAGCGCGCTGCAGGAAGATGCAGTTTACATCGTCAACAAGCCGCCGGGACCTACCTCCTTTGCCCAGGTAGCCAGCCTCAGGCGGCTTTTGGGCATCAAGAAGGCCGGGCACGCCGGAACCCTTGATCCCGATGCCTCCGGCATTCTGATAGTACTGACCGGCCAGGCCACCAGGGCCGCCAAGTTCTTTGAAGGGTTGGACAAGGAATACCTGGCCGTCATCAAACTGGGGATAACCACAGACACCTACGATCTGAGCGGACAGGTACTTTCCACTTCAGACGTTCCCGTCCTCAGCCGGGCTGAGATAGAGAAAGCGCTTAGTAATTTTCAGGGTCATATCATGCAGGTCCCGCCGGCCTTCTCGGCCATCAAAAAGGACGGCCAGCCGTTGTACAAGGCGGCCCGACAGGGAATAGCCGTGGAGCTGGTTCCCCGCCGGGTGGAGATCCAGCGGATCAAACTGGAAGGGATCAACCTGCCGGAGATCACCATTTCGGTAAAATGTTCCAAGGGAACCTACATCCGCTCGCTGGCCTATGATCTGGGCTGTCTCCTGGGCTGCGGGGCGGCCCTATCCAAACTGGTCAGAACGGCAGTGGGAGAATTCACCATCGACCGGGCCGTGCCCGGAAACGCCAGCAGAGCGGAATTTGCGTCCGCGGCTATCTCCATAGACCAGGCCCTGTACTTTCTGGATGCCTTGGAACTTTCCCAAGACCAGGTACAAAAGATACGCCATGGCAACCCGGTGGAATGTTCCCACCCCAATGCCGGACAGATCAAGGCCCGCTATCAGGACCAAATACTGGCCCTGGGCCAGATCCAGGACAATATCTTCAAACCGCAGACGGTATTGGCGCCGCAATGCTGACCATCACCCGCCTTAATAATTTCGGCCGGGAGCATCCCGGTGCGGTGGTGACACTGGGGGTTTTTGACGGACTGCACCGGGGCCACCAGGTTCTGATAAAAAAACTGATCACCAGGGCCGAAGCGGCCGGGCACCAAAGCGTGGTCCTAACATTTGAGCCCCACCCCCAGAAGGTGCTCCGCCGTACGAACCAACCGTTCATATTGACCACTGGAAACGAAAAGAAACAACTGCTTTCCCGGATGGGGGTAGATGTACTGGCCGTGATCAGGTTCTCTAAAAACATAGCCTCCATGGATCCGGAACAGTTCGTAAAAATAATATTGGTTCAAAAGCTGGGAGCCGCCACAGTCATTTGCGGACAGGACTGCGGGTTCGGGGCCGGCCGCCGGGGAGATATCTTGCTGCTGGAGAAGCTGGGGCAGAAATACGGGTTTAAGGTGGAGGGGATCCCCGCTTGCCAGTCACGGCAAAAAAAGATCGGCAGCACCCTGATCAGGAAGCAGATCAAAGACGGCTTTTTCAACCAGGCGGTAAAATTGCTGGGCCACCCCTACCTGGTCAGGGGCCGGGTAGTGAAGGGGAGGGGAATGGGAAGAAAACTGGGTTATCCCACCGCCAACCTAAAAGTCAGCGATAGGCTGAAACTCATCCCCGGGGACGGGGTCTATGCCGCCAGGGCTTTGGTAGAGAAGAAAAGCTATGAAGGGATGCTGTACATAGGAAGCCGACCGACCTTTGGCGGCAGAAGCACCAAGGCAATAGAGTTCAATGCTTTCGGGAACCCGGGAGACCTCTACGGTCGTGAGCTGATCCTGGAAGTTCACAAATTCATCCGGCCCAGCAAAAAGTACGGAAGCCTGGGGGAACTGAAGCGGGCCATTGCCGGGGATCAGGCGAAGATAAAGAAATATCCGTTCGGCCGTTAAACAGGGCGCACTCCTCATAACAAATTTTTACTTGACTTATATATATAAATGGCATATATTTATATATATAGGAGGTATATATGAAAACATTGGTTGAATTGGACGAGCATCTGTTAAAGGAAGCTTTCCGTCTGACCGGCGCCAAGACCAAGCGGCAGGTGTTAAACCTTTCCCTGGAGGAACTGGTGCGTCAGAAAAGGATGATCAGCCTTAAGCAGCGCCTGGGACGGACCGGATTGAACCTAACCCTGAGCAAGCTGGAGGCCTCCAGAAATGCCCGGTAGCGGATTGGTCCTGATAGACAGTTCGGCCTGGATCCTGGCCTTGAGGCCCAAGGGTTCGCCGCAGGCTCAAGCATTGGTGGGGGAGCTGCTGGAGCATGACCGGGCTGCCACCGCCGGAATGATCATGGCAGAACTTTTACAGGGAGCCCGAAACGAAGGAGAGTATCGAGATCTCTCCAGCGAACTGGGCTCCTTGCATTATCTGCCGTTCCCGGAGGAGGAATGGAAGATGGTTGCCCAATTGGGCTATCGCCTGATAAGGGCCGGCCTCAAGATACCAACGACCGA
The DNA here is from genome assembly GCA_016235665.1 of candidate division TA06 bacterium. Lineage (NCBI taxonomy): Bacteria > candidate division TA06 bacterium. The sequence continues at coordinate 65,464 of JACRJI010000014.1, forward strand.
CCTGATCATTGCCCGTCTGGCCATAAAGCACCGCTGCCTGCTGTTGCACGCTGACCGGCATTTTGAGCTGATGGCCAAAGAGACTGGACTGGAGCAGAAAAGCATTAAGATATAAATTCGTAATTGTCCGGAACTTTTGAAAAAGATTAGTTCTGAGAACGGCGCTAACACGATAAACCAATCAATCAATATAAAATATCGGGAGTCACCACCCATGATCAAAGATCTATCGGCCTTCTATTCCAAGAACGCCCTGAACATGAAGCGTTCCGAGATCCGCGAGCTCTTGAAGTTCACCCGCCAGCCCGGCATCATCAGTTTTGCCGGCGGACTGCCGGCCCCCGACACTTTCCCGGTTCAGGAGATAGAGGAGATCTCCTGCCGGCTGCTGCGGGAAAAAGGAGCCCTGGCCCTGCAGTACGGCACCACCGAGGGAGAGGCTCCCCTGCGCGAGGAGCTGGCCAAGTGGATGTCCCAGGAAAAGCCGGGCATCAAACCGGAGAACATCTTCATCACCTCCGGTTCCCAGCAGGGACTGGACATCGTGTCCAAGGTGTTTCTGGATCCCGGCGACACCGTGATCGTGGAGCTCCCCAGCTATGTGGGCGGGCTGCAGGCTTTCACCGCCTACCGGGCCAAGATGGTGGGCGTACCCCAGGATGACCAGGGAATGCGGATGGACAAGCTGGAAAAAGTGCTGGCCGCTATGGCCAAGAAGAACAAAAAGCCGAAGTTCATTTACGTGGTGCCCGATTTTCAGAATCCATCCGGGATCACCATGAGCCTGGAGCGGCGGAAGAAACTATTGGAGCTGGCTTACAAGTACGAAGTGCCTGTCGTGGAGGACAGCCCCTACCGCGATCTGCGCTTTACCGGGGAGCCGGTGCCGCCGATCTACAGCCTGGACACCCAGAACCAGGTGATAGTGCTGGGAACCTTCTCCAAGATCTTCTGTCCCGGACTGCGTTTGGCCTGGATCACCGCCCCGGCCGAGTGGATGGACCGGATGATAGTGGCCAAGCAGAGCATGGACCTATGCAGCCCTTCCTTCAACCAGCTGATCACCGCCGAATACATGAAGCAAGGCCTGTTGCAGCCCCAGATCGAGCGGATCAAACTGGTTTACGGCCAGAAGCGCCAGGTGATGTTAAAAGCCCTGAAGAAGCACATGCCCAAAGGAGTTAAGTGGACCAAGCCCGAGGGCGGGCTGTTCCTGTGGATCAAACTTCCAAAGAACCTGAGCGCCAACGAACTTTTCCCTAAGGCCATCGAGGAGAAGGTGGCCTACGTGGTGGGCAGCGCCTTCCATTGCGACGGCAAGGGCCAGAACGCTATGCGGATAAATTTTTCCTATCCCACCGAGGCGCAGATCGAGGAGGGGATACTGAGGTTGGCCACTATGATCAAGAAGAATATGTGACCTGAACCGGAATATAGAATATTGAAGACGGAATATTGACAGGTTGTTCTGTATTCCTTCTCCCAAACTCAATATTCACCCGAAGCGTTTAAAGAGGAGAAAGTATGTCAGAGAAACGCGAACAGTGGGGATCCAAACTGGGGGTCATTCTGGCCGTGGCCGGAAGCGCGGTGGGGCTGGGAAACTTCTTACGTTTCCCGGCCAAGGCGGTGCTCAACGGCGGCGGGGCCTTTATGGTCCCCTATTTCGTCGCCTTTCTGCTTTTGGGAATTCCCCTGATGTGGGTGGAGTGGACCCTGGGCCGGATGGGCGGGGAACGCGGCCACGGAACCGCGCCCGGCATGTTCGACAAGCTGGACAGAACAGGACGCTGGGCCAAATACCTAGGGACCATCGGTGTGCTGGGGCCGTTCGTCATCCTGATCTATTACATGTACATCGAATCCTGGACACTGGCCTACGCCTGGTATTCTTTCACCGGGCACCTGCCGTTCGGGTCCGGGCAGACCGAGATGAAGGCATTCTTGTCTGGGTTTCAGGGTCTGGCCCAAAACCAGTACTTCACCTCGCTGGCCCCGGCCCTGGTATTCTTTGTCCTGACCTTCCTGCTTAACTTCTACTTCATCTACCAGGGCATTCAGGGTGGGATAGAAAAACTTTCCAAATACGGGATGCCGGTGCTGATAGGGATAGGGATCCTGCTGGCCGCCCGGGTGCTATCCTTGGGAACCCCCGACCCGGCGATGCCTGAACTGTCTGTCAAGAACGCCCTGGGATTTGTCTGGAACCCGGATTTCTCCCAGCTCTCCAATGCCAAAGTCTGGATAGAAGCCGCCGGCCAGATATTCTTCACCCTGTCGGTGGGGATCGGGGTGATCCTGACCTATGCCAGCTATCTTAAAAAGAACGACGACGTGGTGCTCTCGGGGTTGACCGCTTCGGCCACCAACGAGTTCTGCGAGGTGATCCTGGGAGGCTCCATAGTGATCCCGGCGGCCTTCATATTCCTGGGCGGGGCGTCGGGGGCCCTGACCGCCGCCCAAAGCGGAACCTTTAACCTGGGATTCGTGACCATGCCCATGATCTTCGGGAAAATTCCCCTGGGCTTTATCTTCTCCGGCCTGTGGTTCCTGCTGCTGTTCATCGCCGGCATCACCTCCTCGGTCTCGCTGATCCAGCCGGCCATCTCCTTTCTGGAGGACGAACTGAAGTGGAAGAGGAATAAATCGGTACTAGTGCTGGGGGCCGTCTCATTGGCGGCCTGCCTGCCCGCCATCTTCTTTCTGGGACACGGCTTCGTGGACGAACTGGACTTCTGGGGCGGCACCCTGTTCCTGGTGGTGTTTGCCACCATCGAGACCATTCTGTTCTCCTGGGTATTCGGGATAGAAAAAGGTTGGAAGGAGATGCATCAGGGCGCCCAGATGAGGATCCCCGCGATCTACAAACCCATCATCAAATACGTGACCCCGGCCTACCTGTTGATCCTTTTGGGAGTGTGGTCCTATCAGCAGTTCTGGCCGTTCATCGCGATGAAGGGGGTGGCCCCGGCCGACCAGCCGTACCAGTGGGCCGCCCGGGGGCTGGTGTTCGGTTTGTGGTCGGTGATCATAGTTCTGGTGGCCTGGGCCTGGAAGCGCAGGAGCAAAGTACATACAGCCGGGAATGTTTGAATAGTCAATAAAGGAGGGAGCATAAAATGAACGCATGGGGTGTCCTGTTCATGGCCTTTTCCTGGGGCCTGATAATATTCTTGACAGTTTACAGTTTTGTCCTGGTGCTTAAAGGGAAATAATATCATCCCGTATCTATCCGGTGGAGCAACTCGCTGAAAGACGAAAAACAATTATTGAACATCTTGTCAAATGGCGCTGACAGTCAACCAGAACATAGCGATATCCGAGGACGAGCTCTCCGAGGAGTTCATCCGGGCATCGGGGCCGGGCGGGCAGAACGTCAACAAGGTGGCCACCGCGGTCAAGCTGAGGTTCAATGCGGCCGGCAGCCTTTCACTGCCGACGGAGGTTAAGCAGAGGTTGCTTTTACTTTACCGGAACCGGATCAACCTGGACGGTTATCTGGTGATCGACGCCCGCAACCACCGGACCCGGGAGGCCAACCGCTTGGAGGCCAGGCAGAGGTTGGTGGAGATGATCAGGCTGGCGGCCATACGGCCCAAGCTCCGCCGGAAGACCAAGCCCACCCATGCTTCCAGGGCCAAAAGGGTGGATGATAAAAAGAAAAAAGGACAAACCAAGTTAATGCGGAAAATAGTTGGGAACTCAGGCGACTGAACGGCCCGGTCTTTTTGGAAACGTTTTAAGGAACAGATGCCCAAACCCCGGTATCATATTAACAAACTGTGGCTGGAAGCCGGCGGGCAGTGCTATGCCTATTCGGTCTGTCTCAGCAAGGCTGATGTGCTGGAGCTGTCGGGCGAATGGCAGCAGGCGGAAGAACTATTCCGGAAGAACCTGGAATTCGCCAAACTAGCCGGTGCCAAAAGCCAGACGGCCGACTCCCAGATAAAACTGTTCCGGATAATGCGGTACATGGGAAATGTCCATGATCCCCTGGTCTCGCTGAACGAAGCCCTGGCCATTTATACCGAGCTGGGTGACCCGTCCGGGATCAGCCAGACCATCAACAACATCGGGCTGGTGCATGCCGCCCAGGGGAGGCATCAGAAAGCCGAGGAATGTTTCAATGATCTGATAGCCAGGAGCAGACTATACGGGGACAGCAAGCATCTGATCAGCGGGCTGGGCAACCTCAGCCAGGTTCATATCAGCCGGGGCCGGTTCGACCAGGCCCTGGCATGCCTGGAACAGTGCGCCGAGGCCTCTTTGCGGGAGAATGACAGTTTGTTCCTGAGCATCACCTACGGGACCATGGGCAACGTCTATTTTTTCCAGGACCGGCTGGACAGGTCCCATGAATATTACAAGAAACAGCTGGACCTGGCCCGGCGGCTGGGAGACCCCGCCAACCAAAGCATAGCAGTGGGCAATATGGGCAACATCTACTACCGCCAGGGGAAGTACAAAGAGGCCGTGGACTGTTACCGGACCAAACTGGAGATCTCCCAAAAACTGGATTACAAAACCGGTATCAGCCAGTCCTGCGGAAACCTGGGCATAGTGCATACCGAGCAGGAGCAGTATCAGACGGCGCTGGAATATTTTGAAAGGCAGCTTAAGATCTCCGAAGAGGCCGGAGATCCCGAGGGCCGGGAGGGGGGATGCTGCGGGCTGGGAACGGTATACGCCAAGACCGGGGAGTACGGGAGGTCCCGGGAATATTTTCAGAAAGCGGTGGAAATAGATCTGGAGGCCGGGTTTGACAGGGAGCTGGACTCAAATTATCTCCAGCTGGCCGAAGTATGTTTCAAGGCCGGGGACAAGATCGGGGCCCTGGATCATCTGGAAAAGGCGAGACTTTCGGCCCAGAAAAATAATAACGATGATATCTTGGCCAAAACGGAGATACTGGAAATAAAAATAACGGCCGGGAACGACCTGCCCCGGGCCGAAAAGATGCTTTTGGAGATCCTCGGCAAACAACCCGGAAACATGCTGGAAGCGCTGGTTTGCTACGAACTCTGCGGCATCACGGGGGATGAAGGACAAAAAACCCGGGCCATAAAGTTGCTGCAGGAACTTTACGACCAGACCTTCGATCATGATTATAAGCGGATGAAAACGGAACTGGAGAGGATAAAAGATGGCAGACAAACTTAAAACCATGCCTTCGCATCACGGGGTCAAACAGGCGGTTAAGTCCCGGACTACCAACCCCACCATCCGGCTGCTGCTGGAACGGGGAAGCTGCCGTATCTTTACGGACAAGAAGGTTCCGGCCAGTGTCCTGGAGCAGGTGCTCGAGGCCGGGATCCGCGCCCCCACCGGCGGAAACCTGCAGCCGTATTCCATTGTCAGGATAGAGAACCGGGCCACCAACGCCAAACTGGCCAAGCTCTGCGGACAGCCCTTTGTGGGCCAGGCTCCGGTCAACCTGCTTTTCTGCATCGACTGGCGAAGGCTGGAGCGCTGGTCAAAACTGTCTGATGCGCCATTCACCGCCGCCAGCTCCTTCCGTCATTTCTGGATCTCGTTCCAGGACACCATCATCAGCGCCCAGAACATCTGCACCGCAGCCGACGCTTTGAGCCTGGGCTGCTGCTACATCGGAACGGTACTGGAATTCTTTCCCGCTCTTAAAAAAATGTTCAATCTTCCCAAAGGGGTCTTTCCGGTGGTGCTGCTTTGCCTGGGATATCCCAAGGCAAAACCTGTGCCCCGCAAAAAACTCCCGGTCAAGGTCATGGTCCATTCCGAAAGATACCGGGACTTAAGCGACCGGGAGCTGGTCAAGGCTTATGACGAAAAATATCCCGGGATGAAGGTTTCCCTTACCCCGGAAAGGCTCAAGGACATGGAGAGGGTCTGCCGCAAGACCGGCGGCCCGGCCCTGGCCAAAAGGGCCCTGGTCAGGATCCAAAAACAGGGATACATCAACCCGGCCCAGCGCTACTTCGGCCTGCACTACAGCGCAGACTATATGCCGGAAGGCAATGACGGGTATCTGAAAATGATGGAGAAGTTCGGGTTCCACTGGTTCAAAAAATATGTTCCTTACGGGAAGAAAGCATGAGATACTGGCGTCATGGTCTGGTACTCTTCGCCGCAGCGCTGGCGGTATCCTGCTCCCCGGTCTATGTCCAGAGAAAGGAGCCGGCCGGCGATGAGACGCCGGCCCGGCTGGCGTTGGTCAATTATGCCAAGAGCCTTATCGGCGTAAAGCGGCTGAGCGAGCTGGACGGAAGGTTCAAGAATGACTGCTCGGGATATGTCAACGGGGTTTATGCCGTGATGGGCCGCAAGATAAAATACAATTTCGTCCGCCAGGGCCGCCAGCTCTCGGAGTCCCTGTACCTTACCTTAAGGGACAAGAACTTGTCATACGTTGATATGCCGCCCCGTCCGGCCGACGCGGTGTTTTTCAAGAACACTTTGGAGAATAGCTACGACAAGATCACCCATGTGGGTTTGGTGGAGGAGGTGCAGGAGGACGGTACGGTGGTCATTCTGCACTACGGTTCGGGCCGGGTGGGCCGGATCAAGATGAACCTGCGGTATCCCTATGACTACAAGAATGACCGGGGGGAGATAATCAACGATTACCTGCGGAGAAGCGGGGGGAGGCAGAGCAGGGATGATCTGGCCGGTGCGCTGTATTTTATGTTCGGGGATGTGTTCAGGTATACCTCTCAATAAGCAACCGTAAACAAAAAACCCGAAGGATTGTATCCTTCGGGTTTTCTTGTTTCACAATGTTATTTCTGCGACACCCCCGGGCACTTGGTGCACTGCATGCACCGGATGCACTTGGCCGAGACCGGGTCCTTTCTGATGTCAATGTCCACCGGGCAGAGTTTTCGGCAGTCGGCCTTGTCGCTGGTCTTATCCTTGTCCACGGCTATCTGCAGCAGGGATACCCGGTTGAACAGCCCGAAGATGGCACCCAGCGGACAGATGAATCTGCAGAACGGTCTCTTTATGTAAATGGCGGCTGCAACTGTTCCCGCCAAAAGTCCTATCTTGACCCAGAACAGCCAGCCGGTCATGCCCAATATCGTGGAATACTGCCCCAGCGCCTTGGTCTTGAAGAAGGCCCAGCCCACTATCGGTATCCCGGCCTCCAGCGTGCCGGCCGGGCAGAGCTTGCTGAACCATGGCTCCTTGGTGATAGCCGGAATTATTATGGCCACTCCGACCAGGGACACATAGCGGCCCCAGCCAAGCCATGATGGCATGGAAAACTTGGCTTTTCTTATTTTTGCCAGCAGGTCCTGGAACAGGCCAAAGGGGCACAGATAGCCGCAGGCCCATCTTCCCGCCAGTCCGCCCGCCAGGAACAGGATCCCCAGCAGGAAGAATGGGAACACCCCGATGATCACGAAATGTTGAAGGGTCCCGATGGGACAGGCGAAACTGGCCGCCGGGCAGGCATAGCAGTTGAGCGAGGGGCAGGGCAGGTATTTCAGATAGGGCGCCAGGAAATAGCTGTTGGTGACGATGACGGCGGCTATCTGAAGATACAGCCTTTTAACGGGGATGCTCAGGTTCTTGAACATGGCGTATTACGGTTGGTTGAAGAAATAGCTCCCCTTGCGGTCCACCATTATCAGGGGAACGGTTTTGTTGGTTCCAAAGAAATCATAACCCTGTTTCATGTTGTTCCAGAATCTCAAGAGAACCGGGTCTTCCCGGTGTTCCTCCAGCAGCTTCTGATAGCTTGGCCCCTCCATCCGGCAGGGAAAAATGTGGACCGGGATCTTTTCCTGTCCATTGTTCCTGGCTTCCAGCGCGATCAGGTACAGCTCCTTGATCCCCTCGTCGGTGATGGGGATGCAGCCGATGGTCACGCAGTCGCCGTGGATATATATAGCGCTGCCGGGGTCGTCCCGGTCGCCCAGAAGTTGATCGGAACGGTTGGGGTAATCAAGTCCCAGGGAAAGGTGAAAGTTGCTGGCGGGATTGAAATGGTTTATTGAGTAAAAACCCTCCGGCACCTGGCCGTCGCCCCTCTTTCTCTTGGGTCCGGGATCCCCGGAAGAAGCGCAGACGGAGTATTCTTTCACCTGAACCATGGCCTTCCCGGCAGAGTCAGCGGCCCAGAGCTCCAGCAAACCTTCCTGTTTGAATATCCTGATCAAGATCTCCTTTGGGGGATAAGTAAGTTCATGGGCTTTGAACAGTGCTTTTACTCCCGGTTCCTTTTGGACATAAGCCTGCCGCACCCTGGGGTTCCGCAACTGATCGCTCTTAAAACCGGTCTGGGCTGAAGCCGTTGCAGTCAACAAGGCCAGCGAAAGGGTTAAAAGAAAAGAGGTCTTCATTTTACAGTCAATGCAGTTATTGCTTGTTTGCATTTTGGGTAGAGCTTCAATAGTTCTTTCCTGCTACCCTGCTGGTAATCGGCGAAATCAAATCCCGGAAAAACAGTGGTGCCCAGCAGGGCGAGCCTTCCGCCGTTCAGCAAACGCGAACCCTGCCAGACATTCTTGGGAACCAGGAACTGAGGATGCTGGCCTTTTTCAATATCCGGCCCCAGGATCACTTTCCTGGACCTGCCACCGGGATAGAGCAGCAGCATCTCCACCGGATCCCCGAGATAAAAGTGAAAGATCTCGTCGGAGCAAACCAGGTGCATGGACGAATATCTATCCGGCGTTATCAAATAGTAAATTGAGGTTCCTACGCTGCGTTTGGCCCCTGGTCCGCGGACCACTTTCAAGGCAGAACGGTAGGTCTCGCGGTAAAGCCCGCCTTCCTGGGGCAGGGGTTTGAGCTTTAGAAGCTTCATTATCCTTTGGACTGTCAGCATCAGTACTTCCCCATTGCTTTAATTACCAGCCATACCAACAAAGCCAGGCTTAACAGCCAGACCAGCACCACCACGGTGGCGGCCTTGCGGCCCAGCGAACCAGTACCGTCCAATTTCTGACGGGCCCTCTGCCGGCATTCCGCCATTATCTCCGCCGGGATGAGCCTGATCGCAAGGGCGATCCCCAAGGGCACCAGCACCAGGTCGTCAAGATAGCCCAGCACCGGGATGAAATCCGGAATCAGGTCGATGGGGCTGACGGCGTAGGCCACTGTGGCCGCCGCCGCCACCTTGGCGTACCATGGGACCCTCGGGTCGCGGTAGGCCAGATACAGGGCGTAGGTCTCTTTCTTGAGGTCTTCGGCCTTTTGTTTCAAAACTTTGAGCATCGCCCATCAATTATATATGGCCGGGGCGAAATATGCAACCAAAACAAAAATAATTTTTGACAAATCACGGCCCTTGGGTTATAATCGAAACATGAAATACAAATACATAGTTTTGGGGGCTGGCCGCCAAGGCGTGGCCATAGCCTATGACCTGGCAAAATTCTGCCAGGCCGGGCCGGTCATATTGGCCGACTACGAACTGAAACTGGCCCAGACCGGTGCAGCCAGGGTCAACAAGCTGGTGAAGCCGGGGATCTCCAGGGCGTTCAAAGCCGATGCCGGAAACCCGGCAGCGCTTAAAAAACTGTTCGCCGGGGCCGATTGCGTGGTCAGCGCCGTGCCATATCATTACAATTACGGAGTGGCCAAGGCCGCGGTGGAGGCCGGGGCCAATTTCTGCGACCTGGGCGGCAACACCGATGTGGTGCTGAAGGAACTGTCGCTCCACAAGCAGGCCAAGGCCAGGGGCATCACCATCGTACCGGACACCGGGCTGATGCCGGGCATGGGCAACACCCTGGCCGCCTACTTCATCAACAAACTGGACAAGGTGGATGAGATCCACATGCGCTGCGGGGGCCTGCCCCAAAAACCCAAGGGTCCGCTGAACTACAAACTGGTGTTCTCGGTGGAAGGCCTGATCAACGAATATTTTGGCGACGCCTACATAGTCAGGAACGGCAAAGTGGCCAAAGTCCCGACCTTCGACGGGCTGGAAGCCATCGAGTTCCCCAAGCCGGTGGGCAGATGCGAGGCTTTCGTCACCAGTGGCGGCACTTCCACCGCGCCCTGGACCTTTGCCGGAAAAGTCAAAGAATACGACTACAAGACGGTGCGCTATCCGGGGCACCACCAGAAGATCAAGACCCTGCTGGAGCTGGGGTTCTTCGGCCAGGCCCCGCTGGAGGTCAAGGGCCAGAAGGTCATCCCCCGCCGCTTAAGCCATGCCCTGATCACCAAGGCCATAGATTTCCCCAAGGACAAGGACCTGATAGTGCTGAGGGTAACGGCCATCGGGAAACATCAAGGCAAAAAGTTGGAGGCCAAGATAGATATCATAGATTTCCAGGACGAGAAGACAGGCTTCACCGCCATGGAGCGGACCACCGGGTTCCCGGCGGCCATCGTGGCCCATCATCTGGTTCAGGGACTGACCCCCAAAGGCGCGGTGCCGCTGGAGAGGTCCATTGATCCGGTGCAGTTCATAAAGGATTTCAAGAAACGGGGGATACAGTTCAGGGAAACAATCAGGAAGATATGAAGATGAGAAGCTGATAAGCATAGCCAGGAGCAACAAAAAACCGGCGTATTTATATGTACGCCGGTTTTTTTATATACTGACCATATATCTCTTAACCCTTCAAAACATTCCACCATTTATGCCGCCGGTCCCGCTTCTTCTTGGAACCGTCATCGGCATAATAATAATTGTAATGGTAATAATAATCGTAGCTGCCCGCCAGTCCGGAGAGTTCTATCTTATTCAGCACCACGCCCAAAATATTGGCCTTGAGGTTGCTTAGGATGGTCTTGGCCCTTAGCAGGGCCCGCTTGTCGGTGGCGTGCGATTTGACCACCAGTACCAGCCCGTCCACCTGGGGGCTTAACACCGCGGTGTCGGTGACGGTGATCACCGGCGGGCTGTCGAACAACACTAGGTCAAATTGCTGGCTCAGCAGCTTGATCAGGTCGCGCATTCTCTGCGAACCCAGCAGTTCCGAGGGATTGGGCGGGATGGCTCCGCAGGTCAGGATGGAAAGGTTCTCGATCCCCGAGGGTTTGACCACCTTATCCAAGGGCAGACGTTCGGCCAGCAGGTTGCTTAAGCCCGGTTCCCGTTCCAATCCGAAAAGTGAATGGACCACCGGCCGGCGAAGGTCGGCGTCAACCAGCAGGGTCCGGATGCCGGACAGGGCGGTGGTGATGGCCAGGTTGGCGGCCGAGGTTGATTTTCCTTCCGAAGGAGCGGCCGATGTGATGACCACGGTCTTTAGGGGATCGTCGATCCGGGAGAACTGGATGTTGGTCCTTAATGAACGGTAAGCTTCCGACACATGGGAGCGCGGGGTATATTTGGTGACCAGGGTGGCCGAGATCCGGGCCACCTCATCGCCTCCGTTTTTGCGGTTGCTTTTTCCGTTCTCGGAATGAATGGCCGGGATCAATCCCAGCACCGGCAGTTCAAAGTTATGCTCGATGTCCTCCACAGTTTTCACGGAGTTGTCCAGGGAATCCAAAAAGAACGACAGTCCCACTCCCAGGGTCAATCCCACCACCAGGCCGATGGCTATGTTCAGCATCTTGCGGGGTTTGATGGGGAATTGGGGCGGCTGGGCCCGGTCTATCACCCGGACATTCCCGATCTTGCCGGCCTCGGTGATCTTGGCTTCCTCGTGCTTCACCAGCAGCAGACGGTAAACGCTTTCACCCACCTCCTTGGCCCGCAGCAGCCGGGCCAGCTGCAGTTCCTTGTTGGGAAGCTTAGCCAGGCCAAAATCATACTGGGACAGGATGGTCTTTAAGGCAGTTTCCCTGGCTGACATGGTGGCCCGCTGGATCTCCAGCGGAGGGATCTGGTCCAGCAAAGACTGGATCTGGGGCATCGGCGAAAGCCGGTTTTTCTGGGTTATCTTCTGTAGTTCCTCCAGCAGTCGGGCCTTGACATTGGCTATCTGGGCATTGAGATTCATGATCTGGGGGTGCTCGGGAGCATAGCCTTTAACCTGCAGTTTGATTATCTCCATCTGCAGGTTAACCAAATTGCTGCGCAGGCTGTCTGCCATGGAGCCGGCGCTCAGGGGCAGGCTGTTCTCTGTCAAGGCGCCCTGAGCTTTAAGCTGATCGTAGATGGCCGTCAGCCGGCCTTCGATGCTCTGGCGTTCGGTGGAGGCCGCGATCATCTGTTTGTCGGCCTCGGTGGCCCGGGACAAGATCTCCTTGCCTTCATCGGAAAGCGAGACCACCTGATTCTGGGACTTGAAGTTTTTGATGGCCTCTTCGGCGGTATTGAGGGTGGCCTCCACCGAGGGCAGCTGGGCCTCTATGAATTTACGGGTGGAGGAGGCCTGTTCCCGCTTGACCGATGCGCTCCTTTCCTTGATGACCTCGGCCACCAGATTGGCGATGTTGGAGGCGGCATCCGGAGTGGGGCCCTGCACTTTAACCAGTATCACGTCTGAATCGCGGATGGGCTCGGCGGTGATGCTTTTTTTGATGATGTGGGTCAGCCGGTAGTTTTGCCGATCGGGATTCAGGCTGCGGTCCCGTCCCCGCAACAGCAGCAGGGAATATTCCGGGTCCAAAAGCCGGACCACTTCCTCGGCCAGGCTGCGGGACTTGATCTCTTCGATCTGGTTCACTATATAGCTCTTGCGGGAGAAGGCCTCTGAGATGTCGAAGGACGGCAGCGGTTCCCGGCTCTGTTCAAAAATGATGGTGGTCTGGGCCTCGTAAACCGGGGGCATGGTAAAATTGGCCAGGGCGATTGGCAATACCACGCCCAGCAGGCAGGTGATGATCAGCAACCTGCGCCGCCATAAAAGGTCTATCAGTTCGTAAATATTGGACTCGCTGGTCCGGGTCTTTACATCCTGGTTCAAATGTTTCGGCCTTCATCAAAGATGTTAAATATTTTGTCCAGGTCAACTTATTATGGTGCGTTTTCCCGGTAAGTATTCGGAACAAGCCCACGGTTCAACGGTTCCGGGAAATGAGATAGTAGACGTTGGCGATGACCGCCATGTCTGCCACAAAAGAGATCGCGTCCTTCCAGAAAAAGCGGGCGTTGCGGGGCACCATCACGGCATCTCCGGGCCGCATCACTATCAGAGAATCGGCCCGTTCCTTGTTCAGGTACTTGTCCAGGTTGATCTTTTCGGTGCGGGGCATCTGTCCCAAGGCGTGGGAGATCTTGACCCGCCCCAACGCTGCGTATTGAGTGGGGCCGCCGGCCTTGGATATCACATCCAGCACCGTGGAGCCGTCCGGCACCCGGTAGACCCCGGGAGTGTTGACCTCGCCCCAGACATGGATCTCGATTTCCAGCTGTTGGTTTTGCCCCAGGTAAAAATTGTCCTTTTTAAAGTCCGGCTGCTGCTGGGATATCCCGTTGCTGGCGGCGAAGGCAAAGGAAAAAAGCAGGCTTAATATCTGATGTGATATTTTCATAAATGACTTATTTTCCTTTTTTAAGGCGATCCTTGGTCTTGCCCAGATATTCCTTGGCCTTGGCGTGTCCAGGATCGGCCGACAGCACCTGCTTGAAGGTTTTCTCAGCCACGGAGTATTCCTCGTTCATGAATTGCTGGACTCCCTTTTTATAAAGAGCGGCCACATCCTCTGCTGACATCTTGGCTGGCTTGGCAACCGCCGGCGGGGTTGGCTTGGGAGCAGAAACGGCAGCGGCTTTTGGCTTTTCCGCAGCCGGCGGTGCCGGAGCAGCGGAAGCGGGCGGCTGATAAGCCACCGGGGCCGGAGGCTGAGCCGAAGGGGTCTTGGTCTTTTTGCCCGAGGCAGGGGCGGGCGGCAGGGCCGCGGCCACAATTTCTTTTTCCAGCGCTATCTGGCGCTCGATTTCCGATTTATCCTTAAGGGTCAGTTCCTCTTCAAAGCTCCGGTATCCTTCCAGGCTGGCGGATACTTTATATTTTCCCGGGGGAACCACGGTGCCGAACTGCCCGGTTACGGGATCGGCGCTGACATCGCCGGCACGGCTGCTGTTGAAGGAAACGGTGGCCGGTAAAGGCTGGCCAGTGACCCGGTCAATCACTTTGCCCTTAAAGCCCGCTGTCTTCCGCTTCAGGGTCAGGTCCCATTTCTCCACCTTGCCTTCCTTGACATTGATCTTGCGCTCCAGCCAGCGGTAGCCGTTGGCGTAGATGTGGACCTTGTATTCCCCGGGAGGCAGCTTGGCCTGATAATCGCCGGCTTCGTTGCTGACCAGACCCGGAAGGTCGGAGCCGGGGAAGGTGATCATGCCCTTCATGGGGACGCCGGTCTCGCGGTCCTTGATCAGGCCGGCCACTGCGCCGCCGATGGTTCCGGAAATAGCCTTGCCGGCGGCAGCGGGGAAGTCAAATCCCAGGATCAGCTGCCAGGGAGCGGAGGCCCTGGTCAGCCCGATGTCGCATGCCAGGTTGAGCCCTAAAAACGGCAAGGGGGAATACCTGAGGCCGGGTGTTATTCTTAATTCGGTCCGGTCGGCTCCCCGGCCCCGCAAGACCAAATCATCGGGCACTGAGTCTTTTTGGGCTCCCAGCCGGTATTCGCCAGAGGCTTCCAGAAAAGCTGAAAGGTTCTTCTGGAATGAATATTCAGCCCCGGCCCCGAAAGGAACCTGGGGCCGCTCCTCGCCCCGGGTCAGAAAGCCCGCATTGATGAAGACCATGGTCTGTCCCAGGTTGATATCGGTCAATAATTTTGCGCCAAAATCAAGCTTACCGGTCTGGGACGGGCCGTCCTGGTATTTTTCCTTATTCATCGGCACCGACAGGGTTGGCATGAAACCCAGGTCCAATTTTCCGTCCATCAAAGGCAGGCAGTACTTTGCCGACAGCACCGCATCGCCGGGACAGCCCAGGCTCTTGTCGTCAGAGGCGCTGTCCAGTACCGCCACTGTCCATTGCTCGGCATGGCCCACTCCGGCCGCCATCAGGGCCAGGTTCTTTACCGGTACAAAATACAGGGTGTTAAAGCTCCAGGCATCAAGCAGGGCGTCCTGGTTTCCCGACTGTCCGTAGTAGTTCTGTCCGGAATATGAGGTCAGGGCCGCCAGGCTGCGCCCGCCGTAACCGATCCCGGTCTTGGCCGACTGCAAATGGATCAGCCCCGGTCCGCCAAAGACAGGGTAGCGGGCGGCCCCGGCCAGAGAGGCTCCCACTAATAACAGACCCAGTAAAGTGAACTGCCTTTTCATGTGTCACCCCTATAGTTTGAGGTACCTTAATTATAATGCTGCCCTGTAATTCCAGCCGTCTCCGGAAACCATTATCAGTCTGGTCCCGTTTACGGTTGTAGATTTTTTAGGAAAAAAGATCTATCCCTTTGATTTCTTCAGGCGGTCCCGGGTCTTGCCCAGATAGTCCTTGGCCTTGGTGTGTCCGGGGTCTGCCGCCAGCACCTGCTTGAAGGTTTTCTCAGCCGGTGCATATTCCTCGTTCATGAATTGCTGGACCCCTTTTTTGTAAAGCGCGGTCACTTCCTCGGCCGACATCTTGGGGGTGGCCGGGGTTGCAGGTTTGACCGTCGGAGCCGCCAACGGTGGTTTTGCCGTGACGGGCTTTGGTTTGATTTGGGCGGAAGTCACTGAAGGCGTTACCGGCTTGGGCGGAACCGCTGCCTGAACCAGCGGCTGCAGGGAAACGATCTGCTGCAGGTCTTCCTTGTCCTTGATAGCCAGGGCAAGATTTTGGGAGACATAACCGGGAGCGCCCACCGTCAAAGAATAATTTCCGGGAACAAGTTTTGCCAGATACTGGCCCGAGACCGGGTCGGTGCTGAAGATTTGTTGGCCGTCGGTTCCAAATGTCAGAGAAGCTTTCATTGGTCTTTGACCGGTAGCGTCGGTAACCTTTAGTGTCAGCTGCCCCAGCTTTTTATTAAGGTCCAGCGCCCAGCCGGCGTCCTGTCCGGCTTTCACTTCCATCTCCCTGGTAATTGTGCGGTATCCGTCAGCTTTGACCTGGATCTTGTAGCGGCCGGGTTTTAGTTTAAGACGGTAGTTTCCTTTGGCGTCGCTGATGACGGCCGGGATATCCTGGCCGGGGAAGGAGATGATCCCCTTGATGGCGGCTCCGGAAGAGTTATCCTTGATGATGCCGGCCACCGCCCCCCACAGCGGAGCAACCAGCGACCTGCCAGCCGCCGCCGGGAAATCGACCCCGATGACAGCCTGCCAGGGGGCCGTGGCCCGGCTTAGCCCGATGTCGCAGGCCAGGTTCAGTCCCAGGTAAGAGACCGGGGCAAAGCGCAGTCCCGGGGTGACCCGGGCCTCATTCCGGTCGGCTCCGCGACCCCGCAGGATCTGGTCAGTGCTCAAAGAATCTTTTTGGGCGCCCATCCGTAGTTCGGCCGAAACTTCCAAAAATCCCGAGAAGTTCGGGCTGAAACCATACTCCAATCCCAGTCCCAATGGTAGCTGGGGACGCTGGCCGCCCCGGGTCAGGAACCCGGTGTTCACCAAGACCGCCAGGTCGGAAAAGTTGATATCCGACAATATCTTTCCCCCGAAATCCAGCTTGCCGCTTTGCGACGGGGAATCCTGATATTTGGTGCGGCTCATTGGTATCGTGACCATGGGCATCAGCCCCAGATCCCACCGGCCATTCTGCAGGCTCCACTGGTATTTCAGGGCCAACAGGGCATCACCGGGACAGCCCAGCGATTTGTCGATGGTTTGTGCGGTTGAGGCCGGACTTTTCACCGTCCATTGTTCGGCGTGGGCCAGTCCGTTGCCGATCACCGACAGCCCTGGCATCGGCGAGTAGCTGATGGAATTGTGATTCCAAAGGTCTGTAAAGGCGTCATCCGTTCCCTGCAGGCCGTAGAAGGTCTGGTTGGAATACGAGGATACCGCGGCCAGGCTGCGGTATCCAAACCCCGGTCCGGCCTTGGCCGACTGAAGGTGAACCAAGCCAGGCCCCCCCACCAATGGGAACTGGGTGGCCGTGACAACTGAAGCCGCTATCCCCAGTGACAAGGATAGAAATAATTTTATTTTCATTAAAAAACCTCCCCTCCCACATTTCAGGGGGATTGAGTTTAATTACTGCTACTGTTGCCTGCGGGAATCATTGATCAAGTCAGGGTTCTATTTTTTATTCTTACGTTTGCCTTTTTCCCCTTTTTTGCGGTGGCCGTCCTCGTAGTAGTAGTGATAGTAATAACTGTACCCGGCCAATAAGTCGGAGCTGATATTGTTCAGCACCGTACCGGCGATCTTGGCTTTGACATTGGTTAAAAGACTCTTGGCCCGCCGGGCGGCCTCACGGTCGGTCTTGCCAGATTGTATTACCAGCACCACACAGTCGGCTTCGGCTGCCAGCACTGCGGCATCGGTAACGGTGATCACCGGCGGACAGTCAAGGATAACCAGATCGCAGCACTTCTTCATTTCCTGGATCAAATGTTTCATCTTCTGCGAACTCAGCAGCTCGGAAGGATTAGGAGGAATGGTGCCGGCCGGCAGAATGAAAAGATTTTCAATGTCGGTGGAGACCATGGCCTTCTGCAGGTCGCCTCCTTTCACCAAAAGCTCGGTCAGTCCCGGCTCCTGGGGAATGCCGAAAACCCCGTTGACCATGGGACGCCGGAGGTCGGCATCCACGATCAAAGTGCGGGATCCCACCTGAGCCATGGTAATGGCCATATTGGAAGCGGTAGTGGTCTTTCCCTCCGATGGTCCGGCGGATGTCACCAGGATGGTCTTCATCGGGGCGTCGGGGTTTAGAAACTGCAGGTTGGTGCGCAGTATCCGGTAAGCTTCCGAAATGGGCGACTTGGGCAGGTGGTGACTGATCAACCGTTCGGCAATGGCATTGGCCCCGTTGGGTATCTTGCCGTTTTCAGCCTGGCTGGCCACATCCTCCTGATCAATGGCAGGGATCAGTCCCAGCACCGGCAGCCCCAAGAACTGCTCGATATCATGAATATTCTTAAGCGAGGTGTCCATATATTCCATCAGCAGAACCAGCCCTATGCCCAAAGCCAGGCCCAGGAATCCGCCGAATATTATGTTGAGTTTCCGCCGCGGGCCTACCGGCTCCTTGGGGATCTCGGCCGGATCGATTATTTTGACGTTGCCCAGTTTGCCGGCCTCGGAGATCCTGACCTCCTCGTATTTTTCCATCAGCATCTTGTAGATGTTGTCGTCCAGCTCAAACTGACGGGTCAGGCGGGCCAGCTCCACCTCCTTGGGCGGGATGGCTTTCAGTTTTTCCAGATAATCATTCACCACCCTCTGTTGAGCCAATTCTTTGGCTTTGTATGTCTCTATCTCCACCTGAAGGTCCAGGATCTTTACTACCAGGTCCTCGGAAAATAAGATCGGATCAATTCCGCCGTTATCCTGGGCCACTATCTTGGATATCTCCTCCTTCAGCCGGGATTTGGTGTTTTCAATTTTCTTGCCCAGTTCCTTCATCTTGGGATGATCCCCCGGAAAACCCTGGGAGGTCATGGTAGCCATCTGGGTCTGGAGGGTCAGGAGATCCTGGCGCAGACCGGAGGCCAATGGCGAAGAGACCTGGGAAACGTTCTCCAGCATGTTCTTTTTCTGGAAGTCCAATTGGTCCTGCAGGTAGATCAGCCGCTTTTCGGCCGATTCCCGCTCTACCCGGGTCAGGTTATACTGGGATTCAAAGCCGGTCAGTTTGTCGATCAGGAATTTTGATTCTTCGGAAAGCGAAATCACTTGGTTGGTTTGCTTAAACAATCGCAATTGGTTTTCTTCGGAAAAGAGTCTTTTTTCAATTACCGGAAGCTGTACTTCCAAAAAGCGGCGGATCTCCGTGAACTCGCCCCGGCTATAACTTAAGTTCCGGGAGATGAAGGCCTGTCCTACTGTATTGGCAATGGCCGCCGCCTGGGTCGGGCCGTTGCTGCTGGCCACGACTGTGATAACGTCTGATGTGCGGGAAGAAAGCACGGCGGTGGAAAACATGATGGTTTCGGTCAGCAGGGTATCGGCAATGAAACCCAACTCCCTGGCATCGGGCCTGGCTTTCAGTATCATGGCGGCTTCTCCGGCCAGGCTGCGGCTGCGGATGATCTCCACCTGGTTATTGATCATGTTGCGGCTTTGTTCTGTCTCCATCATCATACCCAAAATGGGCTTATTGTCCCGCTGGACCAAAAGGCTGATGTTGGCTTCGTAGATATTTGGCTGTCTAGCCGAAAATATGATTGAGGAAACCAACACCGGAAGGAAGGCCCCCAGCACTATCCAGCGGCGGCGCATAATTACCCGTATCAGGTCCTGAAGGCCGGGCTGTGATGATTCTGTTGAAGTTAGTTTTCCCTGGGTAAATTCGTTTTTCATTTAATGCTACCTCACTCCAGTCACTACCAGATAGGCAGTGATTATTACAGCCGCCTGACTTAAAAAGGTGGCCGCCCTAATCATTTTGTGATACAGGGTGGAGGGCACAATCACCACATCGCCCTGTTCCAGCATAGGAACCAGGGACCGGTCGGCTTTTCCGGTATATTTGGAAATATTCACTTTTTGGGTTTGTCCGGAACCGAAAGTTCCCCTGACCAGTTTAACCCTGGAAAGGGCGGCATCTTCGGTGGGGCCGCCGGCATAAGAAATCAGGCCCACCACATCAGTGGTAACCGGAACCCGGTACCGGCCGGGTTTACTTACCTGGCCCCAGATCTGGACCTCGACCAAAACCTCGCGCTCGTAAATATCGCCGGAGGTGCCGGCCGGGCCCTGTGCTCTCTCCATATAACCGCCGGCTTGGGCAAAGGCCAAACTTGCTCCGCCGAAAAGCCAACAAGCTATCAGTATTGCCGCCTTAAATTTCAATGTAAAAAATCTCACCGCCCAAAGTCTCCTTAATAGTAGCGTTGAATTGTTGCAAACCCTTTTCGGGCAAACAGGTTATAACCAAATAAAATTAACACATTTCAAGGGCAAAGTCAACAACTAAAACATATTTTTTAAAATAAAAAAGCCTCTCCGTAAAATAGGGGGAGGCTTTAAAGCAAAATCTTGGAGACAAAGGTACTACCGGTCCATTTTATCCTAAATTCAGTATGTTTTTTGGGGAGTCTTTTTAAGGTTAGAGAGGTCATAACCATGGACCTCCTGCAGCCGCCTCAAAAGATCCCCATACAAGCCCTCATCCATCTTCGGGGTCCGGCAGAGGATCCACAGATAATTGCGGTTTGGGTGGCCCACCACGGCATACTGGTATCCAACGGAGTCTAACTCTATTATCCAATAAGAACCGGAGAAGGGCCAGAAGAACTGAACCTTAAGCTTGGCGTTGGTCTCTTTGTCAACCACCCAGGCCTTGCCGTGGACCGATTTGTACTTGCCGTTCAGGGAATCCTTGTAGCATTGGTTGAGTACGTCTATCTTTCCGTCCGGCCGCAGGCTGTAAGTGGCGGTAACACCGGTGCAGCCCTTCTGGAAACGCTGGGGGATTGTGGCGATCTCGTACCAGGTTCCCAGGTAGCGGTTCAGGTCAACTTTGGGAACGGTCTGAAGAGGAGGTAATTCAGCCACAACCTGCCCTGCCGTAAGCAGTAAAAGCAAAGGTATGAGATACATTTTACTCCTTTCCTATCTCCTAATGGTTGACAATTTTTTATTGGTGTTTACTGCGAGTCGGCGAAGATTTACGTTGGGCGGAAGGTCCGCAATCACTGATATCTTTTATAATTTCCTCTAAACTGCGCACCCGTTATACCGCCGGATGGTAATAAAAGACAGATTGATCTGTTTTTTCCCCCAGCACATAAATCAGAGGTTGTCCCTTTTCCAGAAAAGACGAGATGGCCGCCCCCAGCTCAACGTATTTGGCCCGGCCATCCACCGGCATGGAGAGGATAATGAATACGTCGCAATTCCGTATGCCTTTCATATCCATGACAGCAATTCCCCGTTTTTTTTTGGATCTTTATTCCTGTCCGGGATTGATGTAATGGGGCCTTTCGTCCAGTCGACGGTGATCCCGTGCCTAAATTTCCGCAGCGCTCTAAAGATTTCTTTCACTTGTTTTTCTGGCGGACATAGGCAGCGACATAGAATTTCATTGGTTTACTTCTCGATAAATGCTGTTATCTTTTTAGCCACCTGCTCCGGCGTAAAGCCGAATTCTTTAGCCAGAACCTTGTCCGGGGCGCTGGCCCCGAAATGCTCGATGCCTATGAACAGACCGTCCTGGCCGATCACCTGACGCCACAAGGCGCCGCGGCCGGCCTCCAGCGCCACTTTTAAGGAGCCGTGGGGAACGATGGTTTTCCGGTATTCTTCGCTCTGCTCCAAAAACAGCTCCAGGCAGGGGACCGAGACCACCGAGATCTCTAATCCCTGGGAAGCCAGCAGTTTGGCGGATTCCACCGCCAGGGCAACTTCCGAACCGCTGGCCATCAGCGTTACCTTGCGGCCCTGGCCGTAAACATGCAGATTATATGCGCCCCGGAGAACGTTGTTGGGCTTAAAACATTCAGAACGTTCCAGCGCCGGCAGTTTTTGCCGGGTCAGGATCATGGCAGTCGGCCCATCCTTTTTCTGCAGGGCCAGAGCCCAGGCGGCGGCGGTCTCCTGGGCATCGGCCGGCCGGATGACCCGCAGGTTGGGTATCAGTCTTAAAGCTGAAACATGTTCGATCGGCTGGTGGGTGGGTCCGTCCTCGCCCACATAAAAAGAGTCGTGGGTGAAGATGTAAACCGCCGGCAGTTTCATCAGAGCCGAAAGGCGGATGGCCGGGCGGCAGTAATCCGAGAACACCAGAAAGGTGGAGCCGAAGGGGACGAAAAACCCGTAGAGGGACATGCCGTTCATCATGGCCCCCATGGCGTGTTCCCGGATGCCGAAATGGATGTTGCGGCCGCTGAAATCCTCCGCCGAAACATGGGCCGAGCCCTTGATGTCTGAATTGGTGGAGCCGGCCAGGTCGGCCGAGCCGCCCGCCAACGAAGGAATGATCCCGGCTATCTTCTGGATCATATCTCCGGAAAGGCTACGGGTGGCTGCCGGTTCGTTTTTAATGGCGGAGGACAAAATGCCGTAAATGTCTGCGGGGATCTCTTTTTTCTCCAGCCTGTCCCACAGGCCGGCCTTTTCCTGGTTCTGCAGTCTCCAGACGGCCAGGTCCTTCTGCCACTTGTTATATTCCCGTTTGTTCCGGGATATCTTCTTTTGGCAGACCGATCTTACTTCTTCCGGGATGTAAAATGCCTGGTTGGGCCACCCTAAATTTCTACGGGTGGCGGCCACCTCTTCCTTTCCCAGCGGCGAGCCGTGGGCCGCCGACAGATCATGTTTATTGGGGCTGCCCTGGGCGATGTGGGTCCGGGCCAGGATCAGCGAGGGCTTGTCCGAAATCTTTTGGGCTTTCTTGATCGCCTTGTGAACGGTCTGGTGATCATGGCCGTCGATGCTTTGGGTGTGCCAACCCAGAGCCTTGAACCTGGCTCCCACATCCTCGGAAAAGCTCACATCAGTCCGGCCGTCAATGGTGATGCGGTTGTCGTCATATATGTAAATGATGTTGCCCAGTTTCAAATGCCCGGCCAGCGAGGCTGCTTCGGAAGATATGCCTTCCATCAGGTCTCCGTCCGAGACTAAAGCGTAAATGTAATGATCCAGGATTTTCTTCCGGTCAAGCCCCAGCCGGGCGGTAGCCATCTTCTGGGCCAGGGCCATGCCCACCCCGTTGGCAAACCCCTGACCCAGCGGGCCGGTTGTCACCTCCACTCCCGGGGTGTGCCCGGCTTCGGGATGGCCCGGGGTCAAGCTTCCCCATTGGCGGAAATTCTTAAGTTCTTCCAATGAGACATCATATCCGAAAAGGTGTAGCAGCCCGTACAGCAGGGCCGAGCCGTGTCCGGCCGACAGGATGAAGCGGTCCCGCCCCGGCCATTTGGGGTCTTTTGGGTTGAACTGCAAAAAATCGTGCCACAGCACAAAGGCAAAATCAGCCGCACCCATCGGAAGTCCGGGATGGCCGGAATTGGCCTGCTCCACCGCGTCCACCGCCAGCATGCGCAAAGTATCGGCGGCTTTTTGATATTGCTGGTTGGTTAGCTTGCTCATACGATAAATATTGTTGATATGGTTTGTTTGTTTTTTGCCTACACAGAACACCACGTTCTAAGCCCGCGGATGAATGCGATAGTAAAAGATGCTTCCATCTACGCTAATGCTACGGTGGACAGGTCGGCTGAAGTTGCTGATCACACTGTTTGGATAGCCGCGTTCTGGGCGGGGTAATCTATGGCATTTTTTGCGGGCTCCATAATCATATCATTTTTATTACGGATTTTGCAAACAAAAAGAATTTTATCCGGAAAACAATTATGAAAGGATACGGGCCATAAATTTTATGGATACCCACCCCCTTGACAATCATATATATCGCTGTTATCATTGGGTAAGAAAATATTAAAAAAAGGATATAAATCCCATGAACGACCAAAAATCCCGCCAGGAGCTTGAGTTTTTGCTGTCCTTCAGCAAATCTCTTTCTTCCACCCTGGATCAAAGCCAGCTGCTGGACATCATTATCGAATCGGCCAAAACGCTGACTGTGGCCGAGGCCAGCTCGCTTCTACTGCTGGACCGGGCCACCCAGAACCTGCATTTTGCCCATGCCACCGGGGAAGTTTCGGAGGAACTGAAAAAACTTTCCATCCCCATGGGTCAGGGCATCGCCGGGTGGGTGGCCCGGGAACAAAAACCCCAGATCGTGAATCAAGCCGAGCAGGACGAAAGATGGTACAAGGGCATAGACGAGAAGACCAAGTTTACCACCAAATCTTTGTTGTGTGTGCCTTTGCTTTCCAATGGCCAGACCATCGGCGTTATAGAGGTGTTGAATAAAAAGGACGGTCAGCAGTTTGACCAGCAGGACCAGGAACTGCTTTTGAAGTTCGCCGACCTGGCGGCCCAGGTGCTGGAGAATGCCGATAAATACAGCCGGTTGAAGGATGAGAACGTCCAGCTGCGCGACGAGTTGGCCAGCCGCTACACCATTACCGGCAAAAGTCAAGCGGTGGAAGAGGTGCTGGGGCTGGCCCGCAAGGTGGCCTCCGGCAACACCACGGTGCTGCTGCAAGGCGAGAACGGCACCGGCAAGGAACTGCTGGCCCGTTTCATCCATTACCAAAGCCCCAGGGCCGATAAGGCCTTTGTGGCCGTCAACAGCGCCGCCATCCCGGTGGAATTGCTGGAATCCGAGCTGTTCGGACACGAGAAGGGCGCTTTTACCGGGGCCGGCTGCCGGCGCAAGGGACGGTTTGAAATGGCGGCCGGAGGCACCATCTTCCTGGACGAAGTGGGGGACCTGCCCCAGGCCATCCAAGCCAAGATCCTGAGGGTTTTGCAGGAAAGGGAATTCGAGCGTCTGGGCAGCAGCGAAACGATAAAAGTAGATGTCAGGATCATCGCCGCCACCAACAAGGATCTGCTGCAGCTGGTAAAAGCCGGGTTGTTCCGTGAGGATCTGTATTATCGCTTAAATGTGTTCCAGATATTCCTGCCGCCGCTGCGCCAACGGGCGGAAGATATACCGGTTCTATCCCGGCATTTTTTGGAGCACTTTGGCCGGGAAACAAAAAAGCAGGTGCGGGGATTTACCGAGGAGGCCGCCCAGGCCATGCAGAACTATTCCTGGCCTGGAAATATCCGGGAGCTGCAGAATGCTGTGGAAAGGGCGGTGGTGCTTAGTTCCGGACAAACCATAACCCTGCAGAACCTGCCCCGGCTGGTGGACGATTCTTCCACCAGGGATGGCATCCCGCCCACCATGACCTGGGACGGCGCCCAGGATGTGTTTAAGCGGGAATACATGATAAAAGCGCTGGAAGCCAATGGTTGGAACCAAAGGAAAACGGCAAAGGTTTTAGACATTCAGCCATCGTATCTTTCCCGGTTGTTGAGGGAACTTAATATCATCCGGCCCCGAAACAGGGAGTCATGAGACGGATTATTAACAGATTCTCTTCGACCCGCACAAAAGGCCTTAACTTTGGTTAAGGCCTTTTGTGCGCAAGGAATCGCCCAAAGATGTAAAATTTACAGCTTATTATAACTATTTGAAAGATATGATATTGAATGAACAGGAGTGTAAATATTACACTTCCATACGTTGTTTGATGATAATAACCATGAGGCTAACTTATTGATAATAAAATAGATAGGAAATATCAGGATAAAATAAATAAAAGGTACGAAAAATGCATTATAAAAATAAATTGTGCAAAGACAATATGGAGATAAACAGTATATTTTTTTATTGACATTATATATAAATACAACCATTTTACGAAAAATTTAAAATCAATAAATAGCATAAATCAAGTTATTGCATGGCGATATAAAATAATATGCAAGTTGGCATAGTACTTGCAATACATAGTATTTCATAAAATACAACTATGCACAATATTAATGAAAATAAAGACTTAGGATCGTTCATTGAGCGATCGATACACAGCTTTACTGCGCTGGACATTGTATTGCATTATGCCCGCCAACCCAACTCCCAGGAGACACCTAAAACCATTTCTAGGTTGTTGGGCAAAAGTCAGGAGGAGATAACATGCTGTTTAGACCATTTTGTTGAACATAAAATACTGCAGCGGGTAAAAAAGAAAGGCGAGAACTGGTATCTGCCCAGTGCGGATGTAAAAAAAACAGAGATACTCCAACTGCTTAAACAGTGCCTGGACGACAAGGATAAAAGAATTAAACTGCTCTCGGTGGCTTTGGCTGCCATCAGGGAAAAAACCCCCGGTAAAAGGAGAAAAACCACATGAAAAAAATTGTTGGTCTATTGTTTGCGTTAATGGCCCTGGTTTCTTCAGCCATGGCTGCCTCGGACACAGTCAAAATATTTTTGTGGGATAACGATGCCGGTGAGACCGCCCAAAAATCCCCGGCCGCAGTGATGGACGAGAACTACTGCTCCCGGTATGTATGGGCCGACAGCCGGGACGGTAATTTCAACATCTACGGCCGGATCTGGGAACGGAACCCGGAAGCGGCTACCGGCGCTTTTCTAGTCAACCGGATCCGGGTGGACGAGCATACCCAGGAACAGCCCGATGTGGCAGGGACCGTGGGCGATTTTTTCTTCGTGGTCTGGCAGGACTCTGTGATGAAATCCGGGGAATTATGGCAGTTGTATGGTCGTAAGCTTGACAAGACCGGGCACCCGACGACCGACGAGATTCCGGTGTTGGAGGTGCCCAACAAGGGAAATGCCAAATACCCCAAGATCGCTGTCAACAAAAGGACCCAGGACTTCGTGGTGGTCTGGCAGGACGATAGGGAAGGACAAATTGACATCTGGGGCAGGCTCTTCAACTATAAGTTCGAACCGCAATCGCCAGACATCAAGATCAACGAGGACGGGCTCAAGGTCAGCCACATATTGCCTGTGGTCAGCTTTACAGATGAAGGCATAGCCATTGCCTGGCAGGACAACCGGGACGGCCTTTCCAAAGCGGACATTTACATGCGTTATTTCAAGCCCGACCTTTCCCCCCTGACTCCCAGCGCCATGGTCAACGACGACGTCGAAACCTGGCACTACACTCCGGCCATCGCCGCCTCGGACTCGGGTTTTTTCACCATCGTCTGGCTGAATTTCAGCAAAAGCGTCAAAGGCGACATTTATGCCCAGCGCTATGCTCCCGATGCCAAGAAAATAAATCAGAATCTTGCCATCAGCAATATAACCACTACTACTGAAGCCAACAGGATCCCCTCGGTAATCATGGGGATTGATAATGTTTCCTTCTGGACCAGCTGGGCGGATTCATCCAGCAGCACAAATTTGTACCAGATACGGGCCAGGTATTTTGACCAGTATGCCCGTCTGGGTGCCACCGTCAAAGTGGTGAATGATAACTGGGCATATGGCCAGCGGGCCCCGGATGTCTGCCGGTTCGGCGACTGGTTCTCTGTTGCCTGGCTTGATTCCAGCCGGGCCAATGGCCGGGGGGACATCTTTGGTCAATATTTTCTGCTGGACCAGAAGGATGACACCCTGGACAATCAAGGGATTAATTACAATATCAGCAAGGACCTAACTGCGGGACGCAAGGTATGGTATCACCCCAAGAAAGATTACGACAACCCCGCCACTTCCGGCTGGAACGAGGACCCCATTGCCGAACCGGAATCCTTATACGTTCCTTTGGATTCGGCTTATGTCCGGGCTTTGGCCGAGCGAAATATACCAAATCAGAACTTTTTCCAGATCACGGACACGGACACCCTGGAATATACCTGGCGGAAGCAAGGCAAGCTTAACAGCACCGAGTATGATCTGTGTCTTCTTGATCTGGGCTATGCCGAGGACGGCTCCAGCGCCGGCGCCATAGAAGACGAGCAACAGGACAGTCTGATAGCCTTTGCTTTGGATACCTTAAAATGTCTTTTGGTAACCGGAAACGATTTCGGCGAGATGTACAATAAGGATTCCATCTTTACTTTCTTCGGATCAAAATACGTGGGGCCTGGGAATTCTTCTGATGTGGGAAATATCCAGCAAATTGGAGGCGTTGCCGGGACCTTTACCGAAGGAATGTTATTCGACTATCCTTACCAGCAGGGGCCCGATAATTCGGTTGATATCATCGATGTGATGGCAGCGGGATCGGGGCTTATCATGGGCAGCGATGATCCCAAAATCAAATGGTCCTATGGCCGCGGTACTTCGTATGGCGACTACTATAAAGGCGGTAAAGCCTCTCCCCATAAAAACCTCTATCTTACTTTTTCTATTGGTTCATTGAGTAATGGGATTTTTCCCAGCACCGCCTCGGAGTTGACCCGCCGTCTTCTGGCTTACCAGGGCTTCAACGTGGAACCTGAACCCATTGTTGACCTGGTGGACTCTGTTTATACCGGAACCATCGAGGGTTCGGTTGAGCTTTCCTGGACCGCCGTCAGCGATGATGCCCTGACGGAAGCCGCTTCAAAATATTGGCTAAAATACACCAAGTACAACGCTTCTGCCGCTGATCTGGGCAAGATGAGCGCAGAGGAAGATTTTATTGATACCGGGATGACCTATTATCAAGCATGGACCCCGGCCGCCGCAGACGTTCGTGAGAAAAAAATCGTTTATGGGTTTGCTCCAACCGACACCCTGATCTTTGCCTTGAAGGCCGGCGATGAATCCTTGCCTGTCCGGTGGGGCACCCTGGGCAACGAACCAAGGATCGTGGTCTATGGCGATACGGTTACACCGCACACAGTCCGGCTGGGTTATACTTATGGCGGCGTCAATGATTTCACCAAAAGCGAACGGATAGGAATCCGGCTTAGCGACACGTTATTCACAACCTGGGATGCCTCCAATCTTTATCTGGGCTATGGCCGTTGCGATTGGCGCACAGCAGGCGATCTTTTCATCTATTTTGACACCAGGACAGGAGGTGCAGATTCCACCTGCACGTACAATGCAGGAGATTCCTGCTCCGGGTTTGATCCAGCTTTCCGGCCGGATTTCTGCCTGATAATTGAGAACGGGACCACCGCGGTCCTGAAAAAAGCCACCGGTAGCAAGACCTGGGTGGATTCCATAGCCGCTTACAGCACAACTTATCTGTCGCTGGACAGCATCAACAAGTACAATTATCTGGAAGTACAGGTCCCGTTCGCTTATTTGAAATACACGGTTGGAAATGTCTTTAAATATCTGGTGGTCTGCAACAACGAAACTAACGAACATTCCTGGAACGCTTTCCCCACCACCAACAACATCGGC
Source organism: candidate division TA06 bacterium (assembly GCA_016235665.1). Taxonomy (NCBI): domain Bacteria; species candidate division TA06 bacterium. The sequence goes on from JACRJI010000014.1 coordinate 94,116, forward strand.
AAAGACGCCAAAGCCCCGGTGGCCAAGTACCCGTATTTCTACCAGATCAACAGCCTTAGTGCAGGTCTATCCCCGCGGAATGGGGCACTGCCCTTGGCAATAGAGCTTTCTGAATTTGCCTGCCAGAGCGGGAGCGAGGGGATAACCCTGACCTGGCAGACTGCCAGCGAGAAAGACAACTATCAATGGTTGATAGAACGCTCAATTAGTCCGGCAGAGAATTTCCAGAACATAGATACCGTTGAGGCCGGGGGGGGATCATCGATTGGCAGAAGCTACAGTTACACCGACGCGGCGGTATCCCCCAATACCACTTACTATTATCGCCTGGGGGACAAGGACCTGAGCGGGCAGGTGACCTGGCACGGTCCGGTAATGGCGGTAAGCGGCGGTCTGGTCTACGACAAGCTGCAGTTGATGCCCTGCCATCCCAACCCGTCTTCGGGGGCGGTTGCCATCAAATATGCCCTGCACAAACCGGGAACGATGTCGCTAAATATTTATGATATCTGCGGACGGAGGGTAAATACGTTAGACCAGGGTCAAAAACAAAGCGGAGCTTACACCTTGACCTGGAAGGGTGATGACAACCAGGGAAGGATGCTGCCGGCCGGAGTGTATTTTTACCAGCTTAATTTTGAAGGAACCAACCTTACTCAAAGGATGGTTTTACTAAGATAGCACCCAGACAATTAAAAAAGGGCGGCCATTTGGCCGCCCTTTTTATCATCCCGGGACAGATCAGGTGAAGGCAAGTTTGCGGAAAGTATTCTCTATGAAACCTTTTCTTATATCCGGGGGCAATGCGCTTTCCATTCGTCTGATCATGTTCCTCGCACTTTCCAGTTCCTTTTCTGCCTGTTCCTTGTTCTCTTTCAGGCTGTAAAGTTTGCTGAGATGATAACTGGTCTGCCATAAAAGTTCAGGAGATCCTGTTTTCTCGGCCATTTCCAAAGCATCTTTTAAATAGTCCTCGGCTTCCCTGATATTGCCGCCCAATAAGGCTCTTTGGGCAAACAGCAGATAAATGCGGCCCAAAAGGAATTTATCCTTTAGTTCCTGGGCCATGACCAGGGAATCAGAAAGCGGATGTACCATTTCGTCTGGCGCATTCTTCTGTATCATCAGGGTTGATAAATTTAAAAGTCCGTAGGCCATTTCCCGTTTGTTTTGTGTTTTTTCCGCCAATCCCAGAAGCCGGTTGACATGCTCCTCAGCTCCGGTAAGTTCTTCGGTATCCAGCTTAAGCTCCACCAGGGCCCGGGCCGAAGCCAGGATGACCTCGGGGTCCCGCACCCTACGGGCCTCATCAAGAGACTCTGCTATAGTCTTGTCGGCCTGTTCCAGCTGGCCCAAAGTATGGTAGAGGGCTCCAAGATTGGCTTTTATAAAGGCCTGCATGCGGGGGTCGCCCATCTGAACTGCGAGCTTAGCTGCCAGCAAGAACTCGGACAAAGACTCCTTGTATCTTCCCTGAAGGCCCAGGTCCAGGCCCAGATTTCTGCGGATCTCACTTTCGTTGCCAACGTCCTTGAGGGCGATTGAAATTTCAGCTGCCTCCCGGTGGCGTTCCAAAGCCTTCTGGGTGTCCCCCCAAAGCTGGTAGACGCATCCTATGTTGTTGATCATCTGCATCTTTTGCTGGGGTTCGCGCGTCTCCTCGGCAGCGGCCAGGGACATTTCAAAAAACCCCAGGGCCAGATCGTAATCACCGGCCATGGCATTGATGATGCCGATATTGCCAGAAGACAGGGATTCGACCCTGATGTCGCCTATTTTCTTTGCGGTCTCCAGCGCTTTGGTGAAATGCTTTAAAGCCTCTTCGATCTCCCCCTGCATCAGCAAAGGATTGCCGATATTGTTGTTCTGCAGGGCGACGCCTTCGGCGTAGTTGATGGTTGTTGACAGTTCAAGGGCGGCCCGGTAATTTTCCACAGCTTTGGGGATTTCACCGGTCAATTCGAATGCTTTGCCCAGACTGCCGTGAATCAAAGCGATTTCTTTGTCATTCCTTAAGGTTTGGTAAATCGAAAGGGCCTTTGAAAACGAAGCAATCGCCTCGCCATTGTTGCCGGTATGCAATAGAATGTTACCTCTATTGTGCAGGGCTATTGCTTGAGCCATGAAATCCCCGCCCTTTTCCGCTGAATCTAAAACCGTTTCAATAATGTTCCTGCTTTTATCTAGTTGCCCCAGCATGTCGTAGACTATTCCAGCCGAAAGCAGGTACTTCCTCTCGGCCTGGTCCTCCTTTTCCCGCTGGGATATCTTGGCTGCGGTGATGAAATTCTTCAGGGCTAGGTCCCGCTGGCCTATCAGCCGGAAGATGGCCCCCTGGGCTCCCAGCAGTTCGGCGGTCTCCATCAGGTTGGGCCGGCTTTCCTTGAGCAGCTTGACCACCTCCAGTCCCTTGCGGTAGAACTCCACCGCTTCGGGGTTGGCGTAAAGCCCCCGGGCCTTGTCTCCGGCCCGGTGCAGGTAGTTTACCGCCTTGTCGCTGTCCTTGCTGTGGTAGTAGTGGTGGGCCAGGTCTTCGTAATGGGAATAGAGGTCCTTATGGTGCTCCCGCTCCAGGGCCTGGGCGGCCTGGCCGTGAAGCTCCCTTCGCCGGCCTTTAAGCAGGGTGGAGTAGGCGGCCTCGTGGGTGGTGGTGGAGTGGAACTCATAGGTCCGTTTCCCCTCCAGTAGCTTGGAATATAACAGTCCTTCAAAATGTTCCAGATTGTCCAGCAGGGGCTGGACCTGTTCTGGGGTCTGCCCCGAAAGTTTTCCCAGCAGCCGGGTATCGAATTCCTTGCCGATCACCGCAGCATACTGCAGGGTGCGGCGCAGCTCCTCGGAAAGCTTGTCGATCCGGCCCAGCACCATGGCGGCCACCGTGTTGGGAAGGGAAAGCTTGGCAAAACGTTTGGAGGCCTGCAGGTTGGGGCCGTCCCGTTTGACCAGCCGGCGGGAGAGCAGGTTGCGGATGGTCTCCTCGATGAACAGGGGGTTGCCCTCGGTTCGTTCCTCTATCTTTTTAAGCACCTCTTCGCTGACATCCTGGACCTGGGCTAGGCCGGAGACCATCTGCAGGATCTCCCGGACATCCAGCTTCTTCAGTACCAGGCTCAGGCAGTTGGGCCGGGCGATGAATGGCAGGGCCAGCTCCGGCCGGTAATCGCAGCAGATCAAAACAGGCTGCTGCTCCAGGTCAGCCACCAGATGCTCCAGCAGTTCCAGGGTGATGGTGTCGGCCCAATGCAGGTCCTCGAATGCCAGTACCAGGGGCTGCTTGGAGGAGGTTTTGGAATATAGCTGGGCGAAGGCCTCGAAGGTTTTTCTCTTGCGTTTTTCCGGGTCCAGGGCCTCGGTTTCGGGATAGCTCAGACCCAGCAGAGAACCCAGGTAAGGCTCAAAGTCCAGCAGGTCCAGCGACTGAAGGCAGGCCTGTAGTTTTTCGGCTTTTTTTGGGCTGAGATCGGATTCCGCGATCCCGGTCAAAACATTCAGCTGGCGCAGGAACGGCAGATAGGCCACCCCGGAGGCGTAGGAGTAACATTTGCCCTTGATGAATTTAAAATTCTCCTCCCGGGCCAAAAGCTCCAGCTCCTTGGCCAGGCGTGATTTTCCCAGTCCCGGTTCGCCGGTGATGGCCACGATCTGTCCGGTTCCGGTTTTGGCCCGTTGAACAGATTGCCGGATCCCGTCCATCTCGGCCTGGCGGCCCACCATCCTTATGGACCCGGAACGCAGGCTGGCGGCCTTTTCTTCGGCCTCCATCCGTCCCAGGATCAGATACACGTTCTGGGGCTTGGATTTTCCCTTGACCATCACCGGTTTCAGTTTTTTCAGCCGGATCTTGCCCTTGACCTGCTTGTAGGTGTTCTCACCAATCACGCATTCCCGGGCGCTGGCTACCTTCTCCAGCCGGGCCGCCAGGTTGACTGCGTCGCCGATGACTGTGTATTCCATTCTTTCCCGGGATCCCACATTCAGGGCCACCACCTCACCGGAGTTCAGGCCGATGCTCATGGCCAGGGCCATCTTGCGTTCGGCGGCGAAGCGGTCCATAGCCTCAAGCATCTCTATGGCCGCCAGGCAGGCCCGCAGCGGGTCATCCTCGTGGACCACCGGCGCCCCGAACAGCACCATCAAAGCGTCGCCCATGAATTTGTCGATATGCCCGCCGTAGCGGGAAGCGATCTCCACCATGGCGTCAAAGTATTGGTTGACCACCTCCACCACCTGCTCCGGGTCCATGGTCTCGGACATTGAGGTAAACCCGGAGAGGTCCCCGAACAAAATTGTCACCGGACGGCGTTCGCCCTCCACCTGGGTTCCTTCGGGGTTGAGCAGGATCTTGTCAATTATCCGCTGAGGCAGGTAACGTTCGATGGAGCTGACAATTTTCTCCACCTGATCCAGCCTTACAAACACTGTCTGTTCCTGCTGATCCGCCGGGACGGTCAGCTCCTTGCGGGTGATCTGACCCAGCCGCTCCAGTATTTTACTGACCAGTTCAGTTCGTTCCATTATGCAAACTCCGGTTACAGGGTGGTTGATTTTTTTCCGCTGCGCCGTTCATCCTTCTCTATGGCCAGCATCAGTTTTTTCATCTGGTATTCCTGGCTGGCAAAATGTTCCTCCAGTTTCTGGCCCCAGGCGTGGATCCGGTCGGTCAGTTCCATGGCCTGCTCGTCGCTGATCAGCCCATCATGCCTGGCGTCCAGGATTTTATTCATCAGTCTGGGGCCGAATTCCAGGTCGCTCTGCCGTTTAAGCCTTTCCAGCACCTTGACCATTCCCAGATAATGGCGGTAGCCGGATCCGCCAATATCATTTGGAGCTTCCGGAACCATCTCGGCTTTAAGCTGTTTGTTCATGGCCAAAAAAATTAATGTTTTTAGATGGGCCTTATCGGCTTGACAGGGGCAGAGACTTTTGATATGCTATAATATCCGGGGGAATAATTGATGCCTAGGCCGGTTTCAAACTTTTGAATTTTTCGTCAGTGGAGCGCAGTCTGCCCAGGGCCACTTTCAGCAGGGCCACCAGTATCTTGGAGGTGATGCCGGGATCGGTCAGCAGCATCTGGTCAAAGACCTTTTTGGTGATCACCACCAGCTCGGCGTCCTCGGTGATCCGGGCGGTGGCCGAGCGGGGCTGGGCGTCCACCAGGGACATCTCCCCGAAAAAACTGCCTGGGTTCAGGACCGCCAAAAGCAGGTCATCCTTGCCGGGGACCGACTTGTATATGCCCACCTGACCGGAATGGATCAGGTACATCACCTCTCCCGGCGTGCCCTCAAAGAACAGGGTCCGGCCCTGGCGGTAACTGCGCAGGAAAATAAGCTTGGCTATCCGCTCCAGCTCATCCGGGGTAAGCGAAGAGAAAAGGTGATTGTTGGTCAGGGCTTCAATGATCTGGGACATACCGGCAAACTCCTTGGTTTTAATATTCTAAAATTCCGAAAAATCCAATACTTTATCAAACAGGAGGGGGTAAATGAGCTCCATCAATAACCTCAGGGATTTTCTGCTTTTCCAGGAACTGGCCGAAGACGAGATGATGCGCCTGACCCAGCTGTTTTCCACCGAGGCAGAGGATTTCATGCCCGGCGCCATCATCTGCCAGAAGGACGCCCCCGGCGACAGTATGTACCTGATCAAGAGCGGCAAGGTCCAGATAAGCCTGCCCACCGATCAGGGCGACGTTGTGCTGGCCGAGCTGGGGCCGGGAAAGTTCTTTGGTGAAATGTCCCTGCTGGACAAGGCCCCCCGTTCGGCCAATGTCAACGCGGTGGAGAGCACCGAGCTGTATATTCTGACCCGCAAGCACATCGCTTTTCTGATGGATAAAGAAGCCAAGATCGCGGCCAAGATGATGCTGGCTATGTCCCGGATCCTGTCGGCCCGGATCAGGGTGATGGACGAACGGATCCAGGATTCGTTTGCCACGGAATAGCCCCATCCAGGGGCCAGAACAGGTCCCGCTCGGTCAGTTTCAGTTTTCCGGCCAGTTCCAGTGAATAGTCCAGGCGGCACATCTTCTCCCTGTCGTGCCCGTCCGATCCCAACGAAAACTTAAGTCCGGCCTCTTTGGCCATCGCCGCCAGCTTATAGTCCGGCACCAGCCACCGGGAGCTGAGCTCGATGGCCAAATTGCATTTAAGGGCCAGTTCCACCAATTTCATCCGCCAGCCGTCAGTTATGGCGTCCTTCTGCTCCCGGAAATTGCAGGGCAAAAGGCCGGGATGGGCCAGGATGTCAAAAGAATATCTTTGGGACTGGTGGGCGATCATTTCCAGCATTTCATCCAAAAGCAGGGCCAGGTCAATTGCAGTGACCTGGGGGTCAAAGAAATCCACCGGCCCGGCCGAATGCACACCGCCGATCAGGTAATGACAACGCTTCAGGTCCGCCGGCGGAACAGGGATCTCCCGCCCCAGGTCCAGTTCCACAGCCCGGTAAACCGGAAGATCATAGATGGCAGCAAGGTATCTTTCAATCCGGTCTGGGCTGTCCAGTTGGAAATTTCCCGGTCCGCAGTGGTCGGCCAGGCCCACCCGGTACCCCTTTTCCAAAGCGATCTGCAAGACCTCCCGGGGAGAAAGCCGGCCGTCTGAAAAAACGGTATGGGTATGTAAGTCGGCGATGGTTTTTAGCATACAACATTTAATGATAAGTCTAAATCGGGCCAAAGTCAAACAAAATATGCGTAAATTTTGCTTGTTTTTTCCGGCAGTTTGGGTTATCCTAATAGTGCAATGATTTTTTCAGATATCATAAAGATCGCTTTCCTTTGGCCTTTTTCCCTGCTTTACGGGTTGATAATGGAGCTGAGGGTTGGCGCCTATAAGGCAGGTTTGTTCAGGGGTCATAAAGCTGCGGTCCCGGTCATCTCCATCGGCAACATCACGGTTGGAGGCACCGGCAAGACGCCGATGGCCATTTATGTGGCGCAGATCCTGATGGGCCAAGGCTTTCGAACGGCGGTGCTTTCGCGGGGATACAAAAGAAAATCAAAAACCAACCCTTCGGCATCGCTCAGGGCAAGAAATCAAAAACAAAAAACACTGGTGGTCAGCGACGGCATCTCGGTCCTGTGCCAGGCCGATGAGGCGGGGGATGAGCCGTTTCTGATGGCCTCGCGTCTGCTGGGGACAAAAGAGCGACCAGGCGCATTGGTCATCGTCGGCCGGGACCGGGCGGCCGGGGCGGAGAAGGCCGTGGAACTGGGGGCGCAGGTCATAGTGCTGGACGACGGCTTCCAGCACCTGCGGCTGAAGCGCGATCTGGACATCGTCCTGTTGGACGACGGCCAGAGGCCTTATGACAACGGCTGGTTGCTGCCGGCCGGGATGCTGCGGGAGCCGGTCAGAGCGCTGCGGAGGGCGGGGGCCATAGTGCTGACCAGGTGCAACAATCAGAATTCAGAATTCAGAATTCAGAATTCTGAAGCCGCAATGTTTAAGACCCGGCATAACGCCGGACTGCCGTATGGGTTTGCTGACAGCCTATCGGCGGACATGGATAAACTGAAGAAGGCTAGGATAATTTTGTTCTCCGGTATTGCCAAGCCGGGATCCTTTGAACAGATCGTCAGGCAGGCCGGGCTTTCTTTTGCAACCCACATAAAATATCCCGACCATCATCACTATACCCGGGAGAACTTAAAGCAGATCACCGGGATGGCCCAGGGTTGCGATTACCTGTTGACCACCGAAAAGGACGCGGTAAAACTTCCACCCGGTCTTGACCTCGGCAAACCGTTGCTGGTGCTGCCGGTGGAGATAGGGTTCATGGACGAAGCTCAGCAACAAATATTCAATCAACTAGTGTTGGATGGGGCTAAACTAAAATGACGCTGGCCGAATACCAAAAACTTCCGAACGAAAAGCTTTACGGCATCATAGCTGGCCTGAAGCGGCAAAAGGACGCGGTTTTTCTAGTTCACAATTACCAGACCCTGGAGGTGCAGAAGATCGCCGATTTTCTGGGCGATTCCCTGGCTCTGGCCCAGGCCGCGGTTCAGGTTCAGGCCAGGGTCATCGTCTTTTGCGGGGTGCACTTCATGGCTGAAAGCGCCAAGTTGCTGAACCCGTTTAAAAAGGTCATCATGCCCGATCGGAGCGCCGGCTGCCCCATGGCCGACATGATCACGGCTGAGGCCCTGATAGCCGCCAAAAAGCAATACGGCGATCCGCTGGTGGTGGCCTATGTCAACAGTTCGGCGGCGGTGAAGGCCCAGAGCCACATCTGCTGCACTTCCTCCAATGCGGTGAAAGTGGTGAACTCCCTGCCCCGCGACCGGCAGATACTGTTCGTGCCGGACAGGAATCTTGGTTCCTATGCCTCCAAAATTTCGGAACGGGAACTGATACTATGGCCGGGATTCTGCTTTGTGCACAATCGTTTCACGGCAGAAGATGTAAAGGCCGCCCGGGAGGAGCATCCCGGCGCCCGGCTGATAGTGCATCCCGAGTGCCGGCCGGAGGTGGTAGCGCTGGCCGACCAAGCGGCATCCACTTCGGGGATGGTCAAGGCGGTCAGCGAACAAAGCGGGACAAGCGAGTGGATAATCGGCACCGAGATGGGACTGGTGGAACAGTTAAGTCAAAGCCACCCCGGCCAAGGGATATACCCGCTGGCCCGCCATGCGGTCTGCCAGAATATGAAAATGACCACGCTGGCCAAGGTGGCCTGGGCATTGGAAAATGAGGAAAATGAGATCAGCCTGCCGGGAGAGACGGCGGGAAAAGCCAGGGAGTCTTTGGAAAGGATGCTGGCGCTTTAAAGTCCGATAATGCGCATATCCTTCATTTACATCTTGACTTAAGCTTGTTTTTTTGGTAAACTTATAATCTGTTTGGATTTCACTCGGGCCTGTAGCGCAGTTTTGGTAGCGCGCCTGACTGGCAGTCAGGAGGTCAGGGGTTCGATTCCCCTCAGGTCCACCAGCATTCTTCATAGGCAAATGAAATAACATCTTGTTTGACACCATCTTACTTGACTGTTAGATTCTTTTGCCTATTTTCTTTGTTTAGTTCTAATACTGCCACTTTTGACCCCGATGTGGCACAAATATGGCACAAATAATTTTTTGCTGTAAAATAGATCCCTTTAGCTATTCTGCTAAAGGGCTTTTCTTTTTTGTTCATTAATAAATAGTGCTTGATTTTATTTTAGAAGGGGTGTATATTGTTAACAAAGATAATTATTAAAGAGAGGAACGCATGTCTACAAAATATCCTTGGTTAAACACATTATCGTTTGTTGGGTTTGAAGTAAATTCAGCAATTGAAGGGGGATTTGGTGATGGTGTCTCGTTCGATGATATCTATACCAGCATAGAACGAGGTGCTTTATTGGAAGATCTTGATAAATTGATAACGGATACCTTTGATTTTAGCTTATATCCAGCAGCGAGCGAACAAAATATTGCTTTCAATTACGCAATAAAGATAGCTTCAGAAGGTATTCAAGGACGAGAGAGCAGGAAAGTTGGCATTAAAAAGTCTGGTCTTCATTTATTGGTAGCGATAATACTAGAGGCAATACAGCAGCAATATTGGGTAATTCCAGATCACCGAAAGAAAAAATAAAGATATTATAAAACAAATAAAGTAGAGTATTTTATGGCAAAAGAAGAAGGTTGGTTAACAGTTTTAGGTATAGCAGCAGGGGGTGCTTTATTGGTGCTACTGCTGAATGAACTTGCAAAAAATAAAGGCTCTTACTATAAATGTCCTAGATGTAATTATCCCGTAAGTAAGGGTGTTGACGCTTGTTCTAATTGCGGTCAGCCTTTGACATGGGAGGAGAAGTGATGATTAAGAAGATCAAGCCGCTCCCTCCAATTAAACAATCTATTAATAAAACTGATTGGAATAAATTAAAGTTTTATAGGTTTCTTTGTTGGGTGCTCTCAAGTATTCTTATTGTATCGGCTTTATCAATAATAGCGCATTTTGCTTTTCTTGTTTTCACGGAGGGTTTTTGTTCTGAAGAAGCAGCTAAATATGCTATGTATCTTGTAGCAGGTAGTTATGCGTTTTTAATTATCGATAGAATAAAAATTAAACAGTTATTGGGAATAAAAGATGTTTCGTATATCGACGAAGGCACATAAGAATAAACACCCCATTAATACTACTAAAGGCTATAAATAGAATATGACTCTTTACTGCACCAACAAACTTCTCACCCAATGGGGAATATCTCCGGATAAATGCATAAACAAACCATCACAATCATTTATGGAAGACTGGACAGCCACGTATTTCATATTTGATGACAGGCTAATTTATTTGTTTGTTAACAACGCTACTTTGTTTTCATTCGTGCTCAAGGACATTGATCTTAAAAATATAGAATATGAGTTCAAGTCGGGAGTGTCCGATGCACTGCATAGGGCAGGGATTTCATTTGAATCAATCGGCAAGATTACCAAAGAAAATAAAAATATTGTATTCGCGAAAAACACCGACCGGCGCATCTTAGGCTCGATGAACAACCTGGTCTCTCTATATCAGTACACCATGAGCCAACACAGAAGTTTCGACACGGTCAATATGAGCGAGGTCGAAAGCAAAATGCTGAAAGTGCCGTTTAAACATTTATCCTATAAACAACCGGTAGAAATGCTGAAGGAAAGATTAAAGATTGAAAACAACATTTAATAAATAAGGAATAAAAATATGGAACCAAGTTATAAAGTCTGGGTGGATCCCGTCAAAAACCGGTTATATCTGATTTTGAAAGGTTCCATCCCCGACGACATGGCCAAAATCGCCGCCGATAAAACCATTGAAGAAGCAAAGAAACTACAGTCGGGGTTTTTTGTCGTCAACGATATTTCCGAAATGCAACCAACAGGCTTTAAGGGTGCCGCGGAGATCAAACGAGCCCAAGCTTTCTTGGGGTATCTCGGTGTCAGGCGTATAATTCGTGTAGTTCCCCAAACCGGCCTCGAGGCTAAAAAGCAGTTTGAAAACCCTATTCAAGGTTATCCCGTCGCCAATACGGCTTTTTCGATAGAGGAAGCCGACGCCATATTGGATAAACCGGCATAAGCCGGTATCAAACCATAATATGAAGGAGGGAACCAAAATGTGGACTCCGATCATAGGTCAAAATGCAGGCGTTTTGTGGAAAATGCTAAACACCAAGGATGAGCAAAACCTCAGCGCTCTGAAAAAGCAGGCCAAGTTGGACGACAAGCAACTTTATCTGGCGTTGGGTTGGCTGGCTCGGGAAGACAAGGTGAAATTTACCCAAAGCAAGCAACAAGTCATTGTTTTCCTGAAATAAGGATTATTGGACTGGCATTATCTACGCTCCGGCCGTAATTTTCGAATTGGTCGGTAATATAGCAATATTAAGGTAAATATAATATGAAAATAAAACATGCGCTCGCTTAACTGCACTAGAAAGCTTGCCGACCATTTGGGATTATCAATTTCTCCAGACGAGCCAGAGCAGACACCGTCTATTCTTGGTGACTGGACCGTTACCTATTTTCTTTTTGGCGATCAAACCATTTATCTTTTTGTAAACAACGACACTCTATTCTCATTTACATCCAAGAATGTTAAAGCTGATAATATTAAAACAGAATTTCTCTCTGGGTTGGTGGACGCCTTGTATCGAGCAGGCACGCCATTTGAAAAAATAAATATGATCCATGAAGAGTATTGCCAAATAGCCATTGCAAAAAACACCAACAAAAGAATACTTGGATCAATTAATAATCTTATTTACCATTACGACTATACGATGAGGCGATCCTTGAAAAACGGAAACACTAATTTAGATGCAGTAGAGGCAAAGATGATAAAACTACCATTTAAATATTTATCATATAAATACCCGATAGAGCTTTTGAAAGCGAAATTGGGGAGAGGAAGCTGATTCATTATTGGATGATTGCAACTTGGCAGTACTACATAGTAAGAGAATCCAAAAACAACCTGGCTCTGAATATCAGCAGATCACGAATAACTATAATTTATCAACTATATACCAACCGGAGGAATATGATGCCCAACGACGAAGATATTGAAAAGGAAATAGAGAAACGGATAAAAAATGCTAACGTGGTAAGCCACGGTGTTTGGAATATTGGCGTTACTGGTTCTCCAAGGCTATGTAAGAAATTCCACAATTACCCTGCGCATTTCATGTATTGGAAGGCCGGGGATCCGGTTATTGCCCTAAAAATCAAAGAACATTTTCTGCAAAAGGGCATGAAAGAGGCTATCGGCCAGGACGATGCGAAGGCCGACTATGTTTTTATCTATTGAGCAATGCTTCTCTCGCCGGTAAACGTAGCCAATAGACTCCGCGGCAAGCAACAAACCATTATTCATTGAAAACAATTCTTAGAGAGCAGTAAATATGTATGCAACAGCGCTTACCGAAAGTGAAGAAAAATTAGGTTTTGTGTTGGGCGAAATGCCAAGCACCAGAAGCCAGTGTTTGCCTGAACCGGAAATTGTTCCAGCAGTATTGTTCAAATTTGATGAAAACAATATTGTTGTTAAGGTTATAAATCCGATGGGCGGTTACCGTTACTGCCACAAACACCGTCGTAAGTCTGGCTGGATAACCGTTAGCAATGTCGAGGTTGACCCCGACGAGGCCATTTTAAAGTCAAGGGAATATCTTTGTAACTTGAAAATAACGGAGGAATAAAAAATGCCACAAATGCAATGGACCGATGAATTAAGCGTGAACATCCAGACAATCGATGATCAACACAAAAAACTTATCGGACTCATTAATAGTCTGTATACGGCCATGAAGGTGGGCCATGGAAAATCAGTGCTTGACCAGGTGTTAACGGAAATGACGAACTATGCCGCCTATCATTTCAAAACTGAAAAAGATTTATTTGAACGTTACCAGTATCCTGATACCATACAACACCTGCAAGAACATAATGAGTTTGCAAAGACAATAAACGGGTTAAAGGAAAAACATGAAAAGGGGCAGCTTACCGCCAGCATAGAAACCATGCTCTTTTTGCGGGAATGGCTGTCCAAACATATTTTAGAAACCGATAAAAAGTACGTGCCGTTTTTGAAAGACAAGGGTGTCATTTAACATTTGTAAGCATTGTATAGTGACAAAGAACAGTCTTTGGGGCCGCATAAAACCATATCGGAATAGGGGAATATTGCATGAGAGCAAAAGCTGAGAAACGCGCTACTCGGGAATTGATAGTATTGCTTGTTATTTTGTCGGTGATTCTTCTTGCGATTGTTTTAGGATCAATGTATTTTTACCGACGACAGGCCAAAACAATAGCCGAAGCTCAGAAGCAGAATCTGGCAATGGTAGCTGATCTCAAATGCTTCATGATAGAAAATTGGTACCAGGAGAGGATGAATAATGCCTGGGGCATTGCCGACAGCCGCTCCTTTGCGGAGACTGCGTTCCGTTGGTTTGCAAATCCCGCGGATGGCTCTTTGAAGGAAGCTGTGGCCACTCGCATAGGGTCTTTAATGAGGTACAAACAATATAGCGCCATTTTGCTGCTTAAGCCAGATGGCACGGTGATGATGGCTGCCAATGACACCAGTAAACATACCGGTCCGAGGGTAAATGGCCTTACCCGCCAAGCGCTCAATACCAGACAGATTGTTACCAGTGATATTTACTTTTGTCCCGTAGCCAAACACCCCCACTTGGATTTTATCGCGCCGATAAACCTCGGACGTAAAAAAGTGGGGGTGATGCTTTTGAGGGTTGATCCAAAGACGTATTTCTATCCCTTCATCAACAATTGGCCAACCTCCAGCCGGACTTCCGAGACTTTATTGATAGAACGAGATGGAGATTCGGTGCTTTTTATGAACGATGTTCGTCATAAAAAGGGTACTGCCCTGAAAATGCGAGAGCCGTTATCGAAAAAAGAACTTCCGGCGGTGATGGCGGTAACAGGAAAAACAGGGACAGTAGAGGGACGAGATTACCGAGGCATGCCGGTACTGGCCGCCATTAGAAAAATATCTGGTACAAACTGGTATATGGTAGCCAAGGTGGACTCTGATGAAGTGTATGCGCCAATAAAAAGTTTGTTTACGATCATTGCCTTACTGGCCGTTATTCTTTCAATTGCGGTCACTGGAGCGATGGGTATGGTTTGGTATCGTCGCCGGCATCATTACTTAAGGTCCATTATGACGGCTGAAATGCAACTTCAGGAGGCCAATCAGAAGCTTATCGAGAGCAATCAGGAATTGGAAGCTTCAGTTGAGGAGCTGACCGCTTCTGAGCAAGAACTCAGAACAGCCGAGGAGGAACTCCAACAGCAATATGCTCAATTGCAAAAAAGCGAAGAGAGATACCACTCAACGCTTGACAATATGCAAGAGGGATGTCAGATAGTAGATCGCAATTGGCGGTATGTGTATATTAACGATGCTGCCGAAAGACACAACCGCAAACCAAAAGCCGAAATGTTGGGTAATGTTATGGCCGATATGTGGCCGGGCATAGAAACTACCGGGGTGTATGCCGCCGAACGCCGCTGCATGGAAGATGCCGTCTCCTGTATTATGGAAAATGAATTTGTTTTTTCCGATGGAACCAAGGGGTGGTTTGCTTTAAGCATATTGCCGGTGCCCGAAGGTATATTTATTCTATCTGTGGACATAACGTTGCGAAAACGAGCAGAACTTGAACAAAAGCTAACGGTGGAAATATTGCAATTATTGAATCGAGCCGAGGAATCCCATCAAATTGTTGAAGATATACTTGATACAATAAAACCCATTACCGGCTGCGAGGCCTTGGCTATCCGGCTAAAAGATAATGGCGATTACCCGTATTACATGACAAACGGCTTTCCCAAAGAATTTGTTGAAAAAGAACGAAGCTTATGCGCCCGTACCATCCAAGGTGATTTGGTGACGGGTCCGGACGGCAAACCTTTTTTGGAGTGTATGTGCGGCAATATAATAAAAGGACGCACCGATCCGACGAAATCATTTTTTACCCCAGGAGGCAGTTTTTGGAGCAATTATACTTCAGAATTGCTTGCTTCGACTAACGATGCCGACCGCCAAACGCATACACGCAATTATTGTAATAAGATGGGTTACGAGTCGGTGGCGTTAATTCCTTTAAAATCCGAAGACGATATAATAGGGCTGTTGCAGTTGAATGATCGCACAAAAAACAAATTTACCCGGGAATTTATAGAATATTTAGAAGGCATAGGCTCCAGTATTGGGATCGCTTTAAGCCGTAAAAAACATCAAATGGAAATTCAGGCGCAAAGGCAACAATTGATGGCCAACAACGAAGAACTGATGGCGGCCGAGCAAGAATTGAAAGCAGCTGAGGAAGAGCTGAAACAGCAACTGGAGGAACTGGTAAAGAATCAAGAAGCACTTTACCAAAGTGTTGAACAGTTCCGGCTATTATTTGAAAACGCTCCAGATGCCATCTATATTCAAATTGACGGGAAATTTAAATATGCCAATACTGCCTGTCTCCGCCTCTATGCAGCGGATAAGGCAGGTCAGTTGTTGGGTACAGCTGTATCTGAACGGATCCATCCTGATTGCCGTGAATTGGCGGGTGAGAGGGATAGAACCCTGATTCAGGAACGCAAAGCGGTTCCTCTGGTAGAGTATAGGCATGTAAGATTAGACGGAACACTGGTGGATGTGGAAGTATCTGCGGTGCCATTTGTATACAAGAATGAATCAGGCGCATTGGTTTTTGTAAGAGATATCAGCCGCCGGAAAAGTATCGAGGAGGAGTTGCGCCACTCACAGAAAATAGAGGCCATTGGTCTTTTGGCGGGAGGAGTGGCTCATGACTTCAATAATATGTTGGCTGGGATCATTGGCAACGCTGAACTTCTGACTATAAAACTATTAAGAGATAAAGAACTATCAGGGTATGTTAACAACATTGCTAATGCTGCTGAGCATGCCGCTTCTCTTACCCGCCAACTATTGACCTTTGCAAGAAAGGGCCAAATGATCCGGCAACCTGTTGACATCCATAAACTGATAACAGATACATGTAATATTTTAGGAAAGACCATAGATCGCCGGATAATGGTAAAATGGAATTTTGGAGCTCCCCGGCCAGTGGTCGTCGGGGATCCCTCCCAATTGGAAAATATGTTATTAAATCTTGGGGTTAATGCCAGGGATGCCATGCCAAAGGGTGGAGTGCTGACTTACTCTACCCAGGAAAAATTGCTGGATGCCGGTTTTATAGTCGGTCGCGGTTATTCCATAGAACCAGGAAAATATATGCTGGTATCCGTTTCTGACACCGGGTGCGGGATGGATGAAGGAACCAAACGCCGCATATTTGAACCATTCTTTACCACTAAGGACTCCGGAAAAGGAACAGGGTTGGGTCTGGCCAGCGTGTACGGAACGGTTATGAGCCATTTAGGTGTAATCGAGGTTGAAAGCAAACTTGGTGAAGGGGCAACTTTTAACATTTATCTACCGCTGGCTCAAGCCGAGGTATTGGTGGAAACTGAAAAGGATATAACGATATCTGCAGAATCTGGTCATGGAAGGATATTGCTGGTTGACGACGAAGAGATGATCCGGAAAATGGCCGAAAACTTGCTTGTTTATCTAGGCTATGAAGTGCACACTTGCCGGGATGGGGCAGAAGCTGTAAGTTACTATGCTGACAATGGCAAGGAAATAAACCTCGTTATAATGGATATGATCATGCCGGTGATGAACGGAATGGACGCTTTCCTTGAATTAAAAAGAATAAACCCGTCGGTAAAGGTATTAATATCCTCCGGTTTCAGTGCGAGCGGAGAAACACATGAAATGTTAAAACTTGGCGTCATAGATTTTATAGGAAAACCTTACCGCGTGACGGAACTATCGGCAAAAATCAAGAAAGCTATCGAAGGGGAATGATTCTACAGAAATGGCCGGCCGGTTCTCCAAGGCTATGTAAGAAATGCCATAATTTTCCGGCGCATTTCATGTATTGGAAGGCCGATTATGTTTTCATTTATTAGGAGGCACGAGAATTATGGCTTGGTCCAAGGACAAAAACGGAAATTGGCGTAATATCGAGGATATTGATGTTTATGACACTTGTTTTGAGGGTTTAAATGGTATTTGCGTGGTTTTTAAAATGTTTAATAGTAATTATGCTAGTAAAGAGAGTTACCGGGTGATTAGAACGGGCCGGGGACATATCCGTTCCATATTGGATCAATACATAGCTGAGCTAAAGGGCAAGAATAAGCTTTACGTTACCTGGCTTATAACACCCTCTTTTATACCCGAATTCCTCGCCGGCCTGTTAGATGAAAAACTGGAACTTATAATGAAAAACTAACAACGATAAATTTGATCAAATCGTTCGCAATATAATATCTCGAGATAAAACGATATAATATATAAAAAGCCGTTCCTTTTCAGGAACGGCTTTTTACGTTTACATAAGCATTAATTTATTTTTTGATTTTCTTTTCCCTTACTAAATCAATAATCTTAAGAGCAAGGTCAATATCGTCGGTGTCCTGTTCTTTGCATGTTTTAATCAGTTTTTCTAATAATTGTTTATGTGTATATTCGGTACTTTTCTCTTGGTCGAAAATGAAAAAACTACTGATATGCACATTCAAAGCTTTAGATATTTTGTCGAGTGTTTCAATAGAGGGGGATCTATGGCCACATTCTAACAGGGCAATGTAATTATCACTCAAACCAGTAATTTCAGCTAAGTCGGCCTGAGTATATTTAGCGTCTTTACGTAACGCTTTTATTCTTTTTCCAATTATTAAAAGTATATTCATAGGCCTAATTTAACATCAAATCAACAACAAAGCTATTGACTAAAAGTAAAGAAAATATTAATATTATGGATAATATATTGACAATTAGTTATTATTATGATATTATTCTTCAAAATAAACCATAAAATCAAACATAAGGAGCATTACCATGAAACGCCTTCTTCTTGCTTTGTCGCTGTCAATTGCCCTGGTCCTCGTCGGGTGCAGCAAAAACGAAACTCCGACAGAAACAGAAACCGGGACAGCGCCAAGCGCCCCGACCCTTTCCAGCCCGGCAAACGGAGCAACGGGAACAAGTATCTCCCCAACCCTGACCTGGAACGCAGCCAGCGGAGCAACCAGCTATTCCCTGCAAGCTTCGACGGACAATACCTTTGCTTCAAACATAACTATTAACCAAGCCAGTTTAACAAGCACAAGCTATTCGGCAAGTAGTTTAGTAAATTCTACGACCTATTACTGGCGGGTCAATGCAACAAACAGCTACGGAACATCAAGCTGGTCGTCGGCAAGTTCTTTTACAACCGTTGCTGCCCCGCCAAGCGTAGTCTGGGAAGATGGGTTTGAAACCTATGTCGCGAACAGTTGGCCGTCCAATTGGACCGCAGATGGGAATGGAACAGACAGCACGGCGAACTATGTGGATAATTCTGTGTTTAATAGCGGAGCAAAATCAATAAGGTTATTTGGCGTTATTGGCAGTTGTTGGGGTGCATTGTCATACCGGCCACTAACGGTAGTTGCGCCCTATGAAATAGAGGTTAAAGTCAGAAACGGTAATGACGCGCTTTCCGGTTGCCACCCCGACAGAGCTTATATTGGCCTAAGACAAGGGACAAGTTGGGTAAACCCGTCAAGAGTATTAATTAGTTTTATGGGTGATGGTTCTATAAGGAGCGGGGCTTCAAATATTTTAGATTCGAGCTACTCAACGCTGACTTGGTATACAGTACGTATTCTTTATGAAAGACCTTCATCCACCCAGGTAAAAATCAGCTACTGGATTAATGGCGTTTCAAAAGGATATGAGACACTGACGGCCATAGCCGAAGAAGATCAATTAGACAATCTTGATCTGACAGCCCAGGAAGGAACTGTTTGGTTCGATGATGTTAAGGTGATTAAATAAGGAGAGCAGCCATGAAAAATAGAATACCTATTTTGATTATCATTGGCGCGATTGTCTGCTGTAATGTCGCCCGAGGGGATATCGGAGCTAAAATGGGCTATTTTGTGCCTGCTGAAAAATCCATTAAAGAAATATACGGATCAGGCGGGCTTACTTTTGGTTTGGATGGCGTTTTCTGGAGGGCAAATAATGTCGGATTTGGAGTTTCCCTCGATTATTTCCGCAAGTCAGGAACGCCTGTATTTATCATCAACGGAGATACCGTGGAGACCTCCGATACTGCAATTGCGCGAGATGCTTCCTGCAAGATCACATTCATACCCATAACCTGCAACGTGTATTACAAATTAGGAAATAAAGATGCCGTAGTCCGACCGTATATCGGCGGGGGCATGGGTTTCTATCTTGCCAACGAGGAGCTTAAAGCTGTTATCTATGGTGATGACAGGTTCGGCTCTGCCTCGAAGACAGAAATTGGTTTTCAGGTTCTGGGAGGAATAGAAAGCAAGATAGGCGATAAATCAAAACTGGTTGCAGAAATTAAATATTCAATTGCCTCAGCGTCGGGCGAAGGCGGGTTGGCCGGGGAAACTGTAGATATGGGCGGACTGACGCTAAGCGCCGGTATCAGGTTTTAACAATAATCAATTAAAGTAGACAAATAATGGGTAAGATCAAAGGAATAATAATGGTGTTATTGGCTTTTGCATTGCTGTTCATTCCATTGGTTGGGTTTGCTGCAGGGAACAGCGACGGGATATCAGCCAACCTGGGGATATATCTGCCCCAGGGAGGAGATGATTCATACGATGCTATAAAAAGCGGGATGGGATTTACATTAGGCTACGAGCATTGTGTGAGTCAAAATACTATAGTGTTGGCCAGAGCCGGTTATATCAGATGGGGCACGACGGAGAATGATGAGTATCTATCCAATATACCGCTTATGGCAGGGGTCAAATTTCGTCTGGGTAGTGGTTCATCCGTCTACCCCTACTTTTTAGCTGACCTTGGGCTTAATATGTGGTCCTGGATGGAACGTGGGGAGCAATCATATAGTCATCAGGATCTCGGCTTTGGCTTTGGCGCCGGTTTGGAGTTCCCATTAAACAGTAATGTGAATTTTGATCTTTCAGGGAAATACAGCATCATATCTTGGCCGTCAGACTGGTGTGAGGAAAGCTTCAAGAATATTGAGATCGGCGTGGGGATAAAATATCTTTTGAAGTAACGGTAAATAAACATAATAACAAAAGCCCCCGAAAGGGGGCTTTATTAAAATAAAAAGAAGTATGACAAGTCAATGTGATCCTATAAGGGCTATTTCAGTAAACGCAGAATTTTCTCAAATGTTCTAATTCTCTTAATATTTGATTTCCTCAATTGCTTTGAAACACGTTCTATTGCCTGTTCTTTTGCGGTTGGCTCTTTAGGCGTACGTTTCTTTTTCTTAACCTTTGCGCCAGCACATAAGTCGCACATTTCAATGCCAAGGGCTTTGGTTATCTTTTCTATGGTTTTTACGGAAGTGCTGATCCGGCCCTGCTCTATAAAGCCGATATAACGAAAATTTAACCCGGACTTCTCAGCTAACATGGTTTGAGTAAGGCCCTGTTCCTTGCGTATTCGGCGTATTTGGGAACTTATTTGTTTCATGAAAGTGGACATTTTAGGTTTCTCCTGTAAAATAATAAATAATGGATATATGTTCTTGACATTGTTGTAAGAATTATAGTATTATAATATAGGAATCAAAGAAAGTAAAGACATCGGCGTGAAGTCCCTTCCAGGAACTGAAATTGATAATAAATGGAAGGTTAGTTAAGGTTAATGAGAACGCGAAGAAAATAAAGCCTCAAATGTTTGCCTCACAATGGCAGGCATTGGGGCTTTTGTGTTTTAAGCTATCGCAAAAACAATTAAAGAGGTTAATAAAATTGATGACAAAAAAAACATTATCGTTAATGTCCGCAACATTATTTATATTGATGTTTGCTAACTGTAGTAAAAAGGCTAATCCAGTTAATGTAATTAATATAATTAACGACCCTAAAATATTTTACTGTTGGTTACAAGTGCCCACTCAAAATGCAGTGTTATACTCGGATCCGATTACGGATCCATCAAATACCACTGTTACGATGATCTGGGGCAGCCACAATCAAATGCTTCTGTCGAATATTAGTAACGGGCAGATGAATTTTTATTCCGACAGTGGGCATTATTTCGGAGATACAACTATAACCATTAAAATTACATCTGATTCTGATACCGGTATTGGATGCATTCAAGTGCCGAGTGGCACAAGCTTATTAACCCCAGCAGAACATGATACATTACCAATAGATAGTGTAAAGTGCATATGGACAAAGGCAGAGAGAGCGGATTGGTATAAAATATATAGCCATTCCTATGCATTAGATTCTTCTGGGTGTTGGGCAGGCACCATACGTAATATTGATACATTTCTTTTTGATACCACTTTCACAATTCCACTCAGTTATTTTTCTGTGCCGAATGCAATCTATTACCAAATACAATTAATGGTTGAACCTTATGCCGGTCCCCAAATGATACCCAATTCAGAAGGCAATATTTCCGGCGATATCAAAGGATTTTTATATGGCATAGGAAATGCTGGCGGTAGTAATTTTTGTGTGGACACACGATTAAAAATGTTAAGATTAAACGGTTCTAATATAAATAATAAGGAGACAAATAATGTTAACCAAAAGTAAACATTTAATTTTAACACTTCTATTTATGGTCCTTGCAGGATGCGTTAATGATAAGGCCTTGAATAAAAGCAATGATCCCATTATAAATAATAATGGGAAAGCAGGATTAACTGCTACGGGTATGACGGTAGATGTGCCTGGGCCATTGCTTAGATCTGAGATAATACTTGACGAAATGCCCGAGTTAGATAAATGGACCAAAGTAACGATAAAGGTAAAACTAAACCGCGATGCTAAGACATATTATACAGAGCCACATACCGAAGATTTTCCGGAGGGGCCCGAAATAATTCTTACTGGTAGTGAAGGAGTTGAATTAAATACTGTAAGCAAGGATAGAATAAATAATGGCATAAAAGGTCAGGAATACCGTGCCAGTTTTAAAATACGGCCATTTATGGTGGGCGGATTAGAAATCAATTCTAACGGAGCAAGTATAAAGTTTACCTTAGATGACAATGGAAAAACTGTTTTTATGAAAAGCCGGGAAGAATGGGAAGTGATGATAGGACCAAAGCATGCTGCCGTGAAGAATATGGGCGAGGGCATAGATACTATGACGATATATCGCTATACGCCAGAACAGAATGAAATGATTAATAAATTATGGCCTCCAAAGTATCTTGCCCCAAAGAACAAACCTATTATTATTGTTACTCCAGAACGGATACAATTGGGTGAAATAGAAATAGTACCCGCTCCAGCCATAGGACACGTTTCCAAGGTTATCTGGACGTTGAAGGCAAAGGATAGAGGAGAACTTCCTAAAGTTGAACAGTTAATGTCCTTTAAAAGTGTAGTCCACGCTAAGCCTGGCCAGGAATATGTTACCAAGGATCAGATTGAGGAATACAGAGACGCTTTTAAGTGTTCGGATATATCAGCTTGGGAAATAATGAATGATAGTACGTATGCCTTATCATTTACCATAGAGCCTTTGATGATTATAAAAAATAGTGAAAATGGACGTCTAAGGATTTCATGGTGGTATGGTATGCCGCCTGAAAACAAATATGGAAGATATAAATCAATTTACTTTGTTATCGGCGAAGATGGTAAATTAAAAACAATAGACGGCCATGAGATGAAGGAAACGGAAAAATGAAGACGATCAGATTTATTAATCTTTGCCTTTTCTCTTTGGCGATATTTACTGGTTTTGCCATTGCAGAGAAAAAGGAAATAGAAGCTAAGAGAACCGCTACATCTAAGGTATTTAGAAACGACGACGGCACGCATACATTTCAGATTTATACAGAACCAAAGCATTATTATGAAGGGGGCAAATGGAAGGAGATAGATACCAAAATAGTCCCATACGGCAAAGATGGGTATGATTATGCCTGTTTGACAAGTGATATAAAAACATATTTCAAAGGCAACGAAGGCCTATTTGGAGTAACTGATAAAAAATATAAATGGAACTTGATTGAAATAACTGATAATGATAAACATAACTTTAGATATATAAAAGCTGACCTCAAGCAGAATAAAGACAACAGTATAATATATAAATACGGGCAGAATGGGGCTTTAACTTGGATCACTACAGCTAAAGGATTGAGTTGGATATATAAGGGTTCAAATCTTAAAAAAATAATATATCGTTTGAGCATACCAAGGGAATATTCTTTATATCAAGGGAAAGAGAGAATAAATTCTAGAATAAAAATTAAAAACAACCTAACAGCTTGCGATTCTTTAAGCGCATTTATGGCTGGGATTTCAATCCCTTTTGCTTTTCGGGAAAATAACGAAAAGATGGGGTTGGTTCTAGAAAATACAGTGGAGATGATAAATGCTGGCGAATATGAGTTTATATCGGAAATCACTGACAGCAAGACCGATGATTCAATATCAGTAAAATCTCAATCATGGTTATTCACAGCCGGTAATGACGCTTTCATTGCATCTGGATATCCGGACAGCTATAATAACACTTATAATTTATGGGTGGGATACGATTCAACCTATGGATTCAAAAAGGAGCGAAGTTTATTAAGATTTGATGTGAGTCCGCTTGCCGGTGGAGCCAGTGTGACTTCAGCAACATTTAGCGCCAGGGTAAAAGGTTATACCGGTCCGGCAAATACTACATGCAATGTTACCGCCTACCGAGCGACTTCGTCATGGACTGAAGGTGGAGCTACTTGGAATAATATGTCAAGTTATTATTCAGAAAGCTATGGCACGCAGTCTGTCGGAGATACGGGTCGTTACAACTGGGATGTAAAAAACCTATCTCAATATTGGATAAGTGGAACTTACAATAATTATGGCTTAATGTTGATCGCTGCCAATGAAAGCGGCGGGGATAAGGAGCGTTACTTTTATTCGGACGAAAGTGGGACGTATGTGCCGTCACTTAATATTACATGCAATCTTCCCGATTTGATAACCTATACTCCATCGGGTTGGGACGATAAGATTGTTGCTTCATCTGTTACCGGCACTAATACTACCAATACGTTGTATGCCCAAAAACCAACTTATATTGATTTAGCCATAATGAACAATACTTCGGTTTCAGTTATTAAGGGGTTCTATGTTAAAATATATTTGGACGGTAGTGAAATAAATACGCAATATTGTAGTAGCTTAAGCGGCAATACCAGTAAAACATGGTCAGATATAAATTACACCGTATATACACCCGGATGGCATAAGATTAAAATTGTAATTGATACTACCGGCGATATAACAGAAGAAAGCGAAACAAACAATTCGTATGAAAAGTTATTCTATTGGAAACGGCTACCGGATTTGTGGCCAGGTGTTATTACCACTTCCTCGCCACTTATTACAAACGAACCTTGCACTATTTACTGGAGCGTGTGGAATACCGGCGATACAATTTCAGGTGGATTTTATACCGGGCTTTATGTTGACGGGAATAAAAAAGATAATCAATATTTAAGCAGTTTAGCGGCCGGCGGCTATCAACCGTTTACTACAACTTATACCGCAACGACTGGCGGAAATCATACCATAAAAGTTATTTGCGATTCTTCTAATCAGGTTATGGAAATTGACGACAGTCCCTCGGATAACATACTTACATATACTGCCAGTTGGAATACAAGGCCCAATGCGTGTACAAATCCTTCGCCTGTCAATGGTGTTACAGGAGTTGATTTAAGCGTTATCCTTCAATGGTATTGCACTGATCCTGATGGTCAGGCAATTACAAAATACCGTCTTCAATTATCCACAGATTCAACATTTACCTCTACAGTGTTTGACGGTGAAGTTACCGCAAATTCTTATCAAGCCACCAACCTGTGGCGCGCTACTAAATATTATTGGCGGGTTAAAGGTTATGACGGTAGCCTTTGGTGCAATACCTGGAATACTTGGCGATTTACCACGGCGGATAATCAGTTTTGGGTTAGCGGCCATGTTAAGTATAAAAACCTTGATGATAATACTATAAAAGGCATACCCCAGGCTTGGGTGGTATTGTATGACACAAACGATGCAACACCAAGATATATAGATTCTGTAAAAACATTAAGTGACGGTAGCTTCAATTTTGGTTTTGTTACCGCTGCTTCATTTGACCCAAAATTTATAATCCATACCAAACTAATAAACGAAATTTGTGTTGTAAAAGATACAGTTCCAAGTATATATACCGATATTTCAGATACATCAAGTTGCCAAATATATCCCTCCGGTATTACCACGATATATCGGGGAATAAATGAAACTGGTAAAGACAGCATTTTTAACCAAGCATGCCATATCTTTGATGCCATTAACCAAACGTATAATTGGGTGGATAACAACACCAGTCCAAACTGGAAAAGGTCACAGATAACCGTATCGTACAATTATACGAATACCGATAGCACCAGCAGGTTCAGACCTGTCCCGGTTGGAATCGGTAGTATCATTATTACAGGCAAACCTCAAGTATTGTTGAGATCGGGTTTAATAGTGCCCGGTTACAGATCGGAGAGGCCCTATCACGAATATGCCCATGCTATAATGTACAAAGTTTATGGAGATACTTTCCCACCGGGCTATGGCGTTTCTGAACATTACCCATATAAGGTAACTAACCCTGGCAATGCCACAACCGAGGGCTTTGCCGAGTTTCTTCCTTGTGCAGTAAAGAACAACAAGGACTATCTGGTTTATTACAAGAGCTCTTATAACACCACGATGCAAGATGTCGAAACCAACCAGTGGCATTATACCGGTGATGCAGTAAGCATTGAGGGTGCAGTGGCTTCAATCTGGTGGGATATGCAGGACACCTTTACCGACTCCGACGAAGATTCTGGAGGACTATCAAACAAGTTCAGTAATATATTTAGTATTTTGAAAGATAATAAAATAAGAAACATAAGTCAGTTTTACAGTTATTACCGTTCTAATCCCGCTTTAGCAGGGGATACTTCAAAATTAAAGAGGATATATTATAAGCACGGTATAGATTATTACAAGGCAGTTTTAGGATTTGAAGTATGGCAATCACCGCCAATAAACAATCCAGTGCCGAATCAAAGCGGTTGCGTGAATATCAATAGCGATACTACTGGAATAGAAAACGGCGTATATCCACACAACGGCGATTACATGTATAGATTATCAGGCACAGATGCCAGCAGTGATAACAGTTATGCCTTTGTTAATTTATTTGACGTTAATATACCACTAATACCAGGCCCCAACTATGCTGCAAAATATTTATCATTTTGGGTATATATTGTAGAATCACCTGGCGCTGGTTGCATAAGCCTCGAACTTGTTACAGCTAAAAAAGGTGCTATACGGGATTACAACTATAAAGGAATGTATATTTCTGATCAATTCGGCCAAAGATTGCATCCAGCCGGCCGCAATGTCCCGAAAGGTCAATGGGTAAACTATATATGTGACCTTTCGATCCTAAACCCATCAATATACGCTGACGATACACTTAGACAAATACAGGTGGCATATGATGATGGGAATTCAGCCGAAACAGGTGATTATTTGGCATATATAGATGATATTGAAATAAGTGAGTTTTCATATCCGACATTTGCCTGGGGTTACGTGGAGGATCCCACAACAGTTAAAGTAAGTTGGAATGATAATAATATTGACGAAGATGGTTTCCATGTGTGGTGGAAAAACCAAAGTGACAGCACATTTATCAATCCGCCACTTTGGGTTGATTCGGTTTCAGGTATGGGAGGGAAAGGATATTGTACAATAACCGGGCTTTCAACGGGGAGTAGCTACAATTTTATGGTTCGCTCCAAACGAGGTGAACAGGTATCCGCATACGAATGGAGATACGCAACATCAAAAATAGCGGCTCCCGAAACACCAGCTCCACCAAGTGCGAAATTCCATACTCCCTCTTTAGAAATAAATGATACTATTCCATCTATTAATGTAAATAACGCACACTACGACTATAGTTCCAATATATTTGAATGGGAAAGGAAGATTGACTCGACAGGCGTATGGACAAAAATAAAGGAAACGCCTTCTTGGTATGTTGTCGGCCATACTGATGCAACAAATATTATTGATTCAAACATTATTTTTAATCATGATTATTATTATCGCTTGAGAGCCTATAATGGTTGTGGCAAATCAGAATATTCGGTAGAAACAAAAATACCGATATATTTTAAACCCCCAACAAACACAAATGCTATTGCATATGAAGCAGTAGATCCTTTATCCGGAACACATACATTGAAAATTGATTTATCATGGGGGGATAATTCAACCATCGAAGCAGGGACATTAGTCTTTATAAAAAAAGCAGGGGGTGATTCATTTGTGGTTGCATTAGGCCCAAATATCACTAGTGCTTCAATAAGTGGTTATTGGGATGGTCAATGGCATTCCATTGAACCACTTTCCACCTATTATATTAAAGTAGCTCAGTATTGGATGTATTATAATGGATATAGAAGGACCGAATATTCCAATACGGTTGAGGTATTTGTTCCCAAGATCGGCTATACCAATAATAACAACGCCCGCAAGCTGTTCCGTGGTGGCGATGACAAACTGAACGCAACATTCTATGATGGAACACAGATTTATTGGGCCTCGTCAATCAACAATGGTTTATCGTGGTCTGTAACGGCGCCAAAAACCGGCGGCAATCCGACCGTTGCCGAGAAGAAAAGCAACAGCGCAATCTACTCGGTGCGGGTGAAGAAAGACAGCCTGTTGTTGGACAGCCTGGGCGTAACTTCGGGCTTTGGCAAGGTCATAAAAACCGGCGCTAAGATGTTCAACCCGGCCATTGCCACCGATAGTCTGGGTAACCTATATTGCGCTTGGGCGGAAACGGTATTGGCTATTGAAACAAGGTATGATCCTTTTGGTAGGTTTATAGAACACCGTTGGACATATACAATGAAGGTTCAATATGCAAAAAGAACAGGAGGTGTTTGGTCTTCACCGTCCGTGCTTCAGCCAATATCTGTATCTACGACGGGGTGGCAAGATTTCCCACCTTCGCCTTTCGATGAATTTATTGACATATCAAGTCCATCAATAGCGGTAAATAAATCAGGCAATAGTATTTTACCCCATATAACCTGGGAACATAAACATGGAAGTTACAATATGTTTTCCGGGTGGTCCTTGGATACTTCAATAATATATCATTATAATGCTGGAACATCTATTGGCATGACAGTAAGCGCCACAGGCGTTCTGGCAAGCTCTCCCTGCTTGGGAGTGAATAACGATGGCGCATTGGTTTTAGCATGGCAGCAAAATGGTGACATTTACCGAAGCACCAACAACGGAAGTGCCTGGAGCACGCCTTACAACGTTAGCAACAATACCGGGGCTTCGCAGATGCCGACAGTGGCCTGCGACAAGGGCGGCACGTTGCATTTTCTCTGGTATGACGACAGTGACAGCGGTTTTGTGCAAAAGATATCAACCTTGCCTGTCGGAACCGACGCAAAATTGGCTATAGCAAAACTTACCGAACTACCGCAAGGTGAGGAGTCGATAGTTTGGGAAGATGTACAAAAAGTAGAGATTGATAGTCTGAACCAAGCATTAACAAAGGCTGCGGCGGCAGAAGACCTGACCGGGACAATCAATGAGAATCAGATATTCTACCGTAGGTATAAAAACAACGCTTGGTCGCCCATTTACAGGCTGACAGCCAGCGAAGATATTTCAGTTTACCCGGCATTGCCGCTTACCGATGACCCGGCTCAGATGGGCTTTTTATGGACCGAGGGCAATTATGTAAAATACAAACGTCTTCCCGATTTAGATGGACCAACTGTGGCGGTAACATACCCCAACGGCGGAGAAGTGCTTTATTCCGGCAGGAGGTATAATATAACTTGGTCCAGCACCGATAACCGGGGTATAAAATCGTACGTTTTGTATTACACCACTAACTATATTGCACAAGACGATCCAACAAGCACGGATGCAGTTACACTTTGGCGTTCTGTGGCGACCATAGTGGGCGGACTTAATTACTACTCCTGGCGGGTGCCGTATAATGTGGCTTCAACCAACTGCCGGTTCAAGGTCGTGGCTTACGATTCCAGCGGCAACACCGCAACAGACATCAGCGACAAAAACTTTACCATCAAAAGCCGTGATATTATAGTGGTGGAAACGGACAAAGCCATAGCCTACAATAACGCCGGGAAAATAGCCCGATCCAGCGACGGATTGTTGCATGTTTGCTATAACAGCATAGATAGTGTGCACTATCTCTCCTCGTCGAACGATGGACAAACCTGGGCAACCCCGCTTAACTTAGGTAAAGGATCTTTACCGACGATTGTAACTGACAGTAAGAACATGCCTGCCCTGGCCTGGATAAAACAATGGGACCATGATACTGGTGGCGGAGTATTCTTTAGCCGTCAGACCGCAACCGGCTGGTCTGTACCCGAAACCTTGGCTTATATGCAAGGTGTTCCCTGGGATTATATAGGAGGGTATTCACCCCCGGCTATGACCATAAAGAACGACACCATCTCGCTGGTCTTTGAATACTCCTATGGTGGGGGCATACCGCCGCATATCGCAAAAGGATGGGCTTTGCACCATACCCGGTTTGCCATAAATAACATTTCTGGCAAAAAAGATACTATCCTTGACGCATACACCGAAACAATAGATCCCCCGATCTGGCAAGCTCCAGCCTCAGCATCAATTGCCACCGACTATAAAGGCTATGATCATATCAGCTGGCACCGAAAAGACAAGGTCTATTACCGGATGAGAAAACCGGATGGCAACTACGGCAACATTCTCCAACTCTCTGGTTCAGGAATAGCCCAAAACCCCTGTATCAGCATTTCCGGGGTAGCTTCAGCCGTTTGGGTGGAAGATGGCGACATTTACCAGCGTACCGGATTTGATCAGAAGTGGGAAACAGCCGTAAACATCAGCGCATCCGGGGCAAGCTCCATGATGCCATATATCTGTGGTAGCGATGTGCTTTGGACCGAGGATGTTTTAAGTGATTACGAGGTATATTTATCGTCCTATTCTACAGCCAAGATGACCTACGATGTGTCCGAAAACCTGTCTTGCACCGATTACGCTTCGATCTTCCCCCACGAAACTAAACTGCAAACCAATGAGGGGACGAAAACCTATCGCATTTGGGCGGAGGAAATTGAGCCAGAATTACTGTGGGGGCTAACCTTTATGGCAGATACCACGGAATTGGAGCCCACCTACGCCTTAGATGCCGGGTTAGCGGAGCCGTCAATATTTACTGTGCAAAGAGATGGGTATATAACTTACGGCACGGCAGCCAAAGCCAAAAACACAGTTACCGAACCCTTTAAAACCGTGGATTATGACACTACTGCCCTGATATACAGCTTTGACAACTTTGATCCGGACAAGAAGTATAAAATCACTTTGAGCTTTTATCAGGAAACCGGGCAGGAGATCAAACTTAAGCCAATCGTCAATAAGCTGCCTTTGGGTGAGATAAAGGTAACTTCAGGCGAAGAAGCGATTTTGGACAAGCCTTTGCCCGAAGCCAGTTATAAAGACGGGCAGATCACGCTAACCATAGAAAAAACAAAAGGTCCGATTGCAGTTTGTGGCAAGATACTTATTTACGAAAATCCGACAGGCCAGGGACACGGTGGGACGCAATCGGAAGAGATAACCAGTATTACACCCAATTACATTAACAAACTTTACCAGAACTGCCCAAATCCCTTCAGCCATAAAACGAGTTTCATGTACCAAATCAAAAACCAGGGCCAGGTAACGTTTAAAGTGTATAATGCCCTGGGGCAGTTGGTAAGAACCTTGGTTAATGAAATTAAACCGGCCGGGACTTATCAGGTGGAATGGGACGGGAAAGACGGGTGCGGTAGGCAGGTATCTTCGGGAGTTTATCTTTACAATATTAGTACCGGAGCCTTTGAATCAACCAAGAAGCTCATAGTTCTTAAATAGTTTTACAAACCAAATTAAAAAGCCCTGACTTAGGTCAGGGCTTCTGGTGATATCGCATAATCTATAATTATAGTAATTAAACTATAAATAAAGGAGATATTCCCATGAACATTATAAAATATTCTATGATGCTTGCTTTAATTGCGTTGCTTATGTCTGGTTGTGCAACTGTTAAAATTTACAGCGACCAATCTTTGAAAACAGAAACTGGTCTGAAGTTTTATTCTGCAAAACCATATCTCTTGGTTGAACATAAGGCCAGCAACGACACATCATTCCGTATCGTTTATCTGCCTGATCTATCCCGTCCACAATATGCCAAGATTATACCCGGCTTGGGGACCAGCGATTTAAATATAACTTTAAATAACAGCATACTTACAACGTATGGCTCGAAAACCGATTCAAAGATTCCCGAGACAATAGCTTCTACCGCCGAGTTACTAAAGGAAGTATCTTCATTTAAAATGTTGGGAAACGCAAATGAAGCGGAAAGCAAACCAAAGCTAAAATATACCTTTGAACTATACGAGATTATCATGAATGCAAGTGGCACAAAATTAGTGAGAGTCACTGAATGAATAATTGATAAGGACGAGGGCGATAGATATTTATAACATACTATTCATAAAAGGCGGCATTTGTTATGCCGCCTTTTCTTTTTGCCTACAACCCTTTAAAACCCTCTTTAGCATTCTTCTTAATGGATTCCCTTCAACGGCCTAATTATCCCGACCTCGAGAACACCGTTCTATCTATTCTTTCCTCCGACGACAAACCTGCATCAGCTCTCGAAAGTATTTTCACCAATAAAACCAAAGTCCTTAAATCGACGATAAAACAGCTTTTTAACGAGATAAATTTGAGATTACAGACAGACAAGGACATTTTTCAAGACATCACCGACGATATCTGTGCCTGTTATACCTTTCTCGAGGAGATCAAACTGCATATCGGGAGGGGCTATGATATGGAAATGGTTTTGGCCCTGCTGCCACGACGGAGCCAACTGGAGACCCAGATATTCGATCTCAAAAAGCAGAAGAGGACGGAGGCTTTGGAATGCTGGCGGGATATGATGTTTCTTAAGAAGTATATGATGAGCGCCCTGTCGGAATACTGGCTATTGAGCAAAAGACAACAGCTTTTGTCCTCGGATCTAACCATTGACGAAAATGAACAGCATTGAAGTATTCAAGATTTGCCAGAAACTAAAGCCCCTTATCGGGACTAATGCCGAAAGGCTCTGGCATATGTACTTGGCCGAGGACGAATACGGTAGGAAGGACATCGCTCTGGATATAGAAATTCTGGCCGAAAAACTGCTTAGAAAAGAGCCGTTGCAGACCGAGCCGATATGCTTAACCCCGCCCTCGCCAAGCAAGGCGGAGGGCGACATCCTATTGGGAGATATCGTCTATAACGACACCAAGATGGACAAACTCCATATCAGGAAAGAAGACTTTATCAAACAATTGGGAATATTCAGCATCACCGGCGAGGGAAAGACCAATCTGGCCACTTTATTGGCCCTACAATTATTGAGACAAAAGATCCCTTTTATCGTGGTGGACTGGAAGAGAACCTGGCGAAACATCCTTTCCCTGTCAGACCAGTATCCAGAGCTCAAGGAACTTCAGGTTTATACCGTTGGTAGGGACATTTCTCCCTTTTTCTGGAATCCTTTCAGAGCTCCGCCCAATATCCATTATAAAAGTTGGATTAACGTAGTAACGGAGGTCCTTGAAAAGTCACACCTGGCCGGAATGGGTGTGGCTGATTTTTTTATCAGGATATACGAGAAACTGTTTCGGGATTTCGGATTCAAGGAAGGACATCACGGGAACATGTACCCCAATTTCTTCGACGGGGTGTACGAGTTAAGCAAGCTGAAGGTATATGCCAGGGAGCTTCTTTGGAAACAATCGGCCGGCAGGGTTTTTAAAAGTTTTACTTTCGGTCCCAGTAGCAAGGCCTTTAACGCCCGGCAACCGGTAAAGCTTGAGGATCTTCTTGAAAAACCTATAATATTAGAACTGGACCAGGAAATGAGCAAGCCACTGAGAACCTTCTTTACCGAGATGATATTGAGGTTCATCCATCTTTACCGTTTGGGCCAGGGCGAGACGGATAGTTTAAGGCATGTCTTATTCCTCGAGGAGATTCACAACCTTTTTCCAAAAACCAGGATAGAACAGGAGAATTCCAGCAGCTTGGAATATGTCTATAGGGAGATCAGGTCATTCGGCCAGGGGCTGGTCAGCATCACCCAGCACCCGTCGCTGCTGCCCATATATATCCTCGGGAACTGTCATACCCAGATATTTTTGGGGTTACAGCATGAAAGGGATGTCAGAGCGGCCAGGGAGTCATTATTTATAAAACCTGAAGAGGAGAACTACCTCGACCGGCTTAAAGTGGGTGAGGGCATCGTCAAGGTCAAGGGCAGGATTTCGCCTTGTTTGGTGAAATTCCCACTGGTGCCGATGGAGAAGGGGATTATCACAGATGACAGCATCAGATTAAGGTTGGGACTTTCCACGCTTTCCCAGCCTGAATACCGTATAAAACCCGTAATCAGACACTTTCCAGAGAGGGAAGATAAGCAGGTGGGCAGGGAGATTTTAAGGTTTTTAGAGGATATTTTGGCCTTGCCTTTTTCGCCTTTGGTTCAGCGTTACAAGAGGTTATCATTAAGTATGAGAAATGGCAATGATATCAAACAAAAGTCTTTTTCCGAGGGCTTTATAATTCAGCGAAACATCATTACTAAGAAAACACAACTTGTATTACTGGAGCTTACCGGTAAAGCCAAGGCTGTTTTACGTCAGGAAGGGCATATTGTCACGGATACCAACGAGGGGGTGGAACATCTCTTCTGGAAAGAGAGAATAGCGGAGTATTACCGGAAAAAGGGATTTAACGTCGAGGTCGAGAAACAGATCAATGGGAAACCGGATATAACAATTAAGGCCGAAAACAAACTGGTTGCCGTGGAGATAGAGACTGGTAATTCTGATGCTGTGGCCAATATTCAAAAGTCTTTAAAGGCTAACTTTTCGGCGATAATAACCGTAGCCACCAATATCGAGGCTAAAGAGAAAATAATGAAGCAATTCCGGGAGGAAGGTTTTGATAAGGACGATAGGATCAAAGTAGTCTTAGCCCAGGAATATGATACCGCAGAAATATAATTCCGATTGCTGACAAACTATATTAATAAGGGAATATAGTCAATATTACATAATAACACACGTAGATTTACATTAATAACAATTGCTTTTTAAGCACTTTCCATCATCAGAATGATAGGACTATTCATACATCTAAAACAATTCTTTAACTAAATAATACGTATCGTCAATAAGGGAAGCAGTCTCTTTTTCGCTTTTTATCTTTTGGGGGATTTGGGCGAGATTGAGTTTGCTTTCCTTTTTTATTTTTAACAAAGAAAGGAGTCAAAATGGAAACAGCACTATTGTTCAAATCATCACCGATCAGATTATTGAAGCATTGGAGAAAGGCGCCATTCCCTGGAAGAAACCCTAGAAAACAGAACTACCTATGAACCTTATCTCCAAACGCACTTATCGGGGCATCAACCTGATAGTGCTCTCAATGTCTCCCAAATATGTCAGCCCTTATTATCTTACTTTCAGGCAGCTGGCATATTTGGGAGGCTCGGTCAAACCGGGTTCAAAGGGTTTTAAGGTTGTTTACTGGAAAGCATTTGAATCAAGTGGTGAAGATACGTCCGAAAGAGAGATTTTGGAAAAGCCATTGCTCAGGTATTACACAGTATTTAACAGCGAGCAATGCATCAATA
The DNA here is from genome assembly GCA_016235665.1 of candidate division TA06 bacterium. NCBI lineage: Bacteria > candidate division TA06 bacterium. The sequence continues at coordinate 129,032 of JACRJI010000014.1, forward strand.
TCCCTAAAGATATTTTTCCCGACGTAAACAACAGCTTGAATCCCATTGCCGCCTGCGAAAAGATAATAGACAACATGCAGAATATCCCGAAAATCAAAGTGACCAAGAATGCCTTTTACGACATGAAATCAGATATCATCGGTTTGCCGCCCCGGAAAAACTTCATATCCCAGGAGGAATTTTACTCGACTGCCTTTCATGAACTGACTCACTCGACCGGACATCCTGACAGGCTTAACAGGAAAAATTCCTCCGGGGGATCTGATTTCAATGAGAATTACTCCAAGGAGGAACTGGTGGCCGAGATCGGCAGCTCATTCTTATGCGCCCATGCCCGTATCGCCCCAAAAACTATAGATAACCAGGCCGGGTATATCGCCAACTGGCTTTCGGTGCTCAAAGGGGACAAGAGGTTTATATTTTCTTCTTCTTCGCTGGCTCAGAAAGCGGTTGATTATATTCTGGGGAATCTTTCTCCCGCTACGGAGAACTACGTTTCCAATGGTGACGGCCATGAATGATTCTGAAGAATTAGGAGAATGCCCGATTTGCGGGCATGTGGCTGTGATCCTGATGGATAAATACAGCCGGGAGAAAACGATCCTCTGTCCCGATAAATACTGTGCAAACAATCATGATAAACCTTAAACCACAAAAGAGCTGCTCCTATGACGGGCGGCTCTTTTTTATTTGCAGAAAGGAGTTATATGGGCAAATACAGGAAATATCCTCTAAAAATACTGAAGGTATCGGAATCGATCCACGGAATTCCCATGACCAGCCCAGACAAAGTATATGAATACATGAAGGCCGAGGCCATGGCGGACCGGGAGATATTTTGGGTGTTGCACCTGAATACCAAGAATAAAATAGTCCGCAAAGAAATGGCCGCTATGGGGGCAGTGGATCATTGCGCGATAGTCCCCGGTATCGTATTACGGTCGGCAGTGGCTTGCGGAGCGCCCAATATAATGACCGTCCATAACCACCCTTCGGGGGATACCACTCCATCACAGGAAGATCGTGTTCTTTGGGAGGTATTAAAGTCAGGGTGCAAATTGCTGGGGATCAGAATTCTTGACAACATCATCATCGGAACCAGCAGTTATTATTCGGAAACCGCAAACAGGGAAAGGAGTTAACATGGAACCAATTTCAATCATTTTAGTGAGCATCTCATTGATGGCGTATTCCTTTTTGATCATGCTGTCGATGCTGACTGTGAAGCAACGGCAGAGAAGGGAAATAATGCCCGATATCATTCTGATTCCAGGCAGGGTTTATTTCTACTGGAATTATAAAAACGGGTTCCTGTTTCCCGATCTGTGGACCGCCAACCCTAAGGAAAGATTTGAGCCTGACAACAGGTTGCTGAAGGGCATCAATATCGGAAAAGGGCCGGCAAAGAACATCCATATCCGGTGGGATTTCGATATTATGGGATTCGCCAATCTGATAATGGAAAACGACAAGGATAGGTTATTGCGAATAAAGCATAGCAAGGATCATATTGGCATAGATTTTCTGTTTCCCAAGGATAAATACCCCGCTTTTCCGGAAAAGTATTCGATGGCCTTTAGTGAAAAGCCGGATGGGGAAATAGCCTATCTTTTACCCGTCAATATCATGAAAAACCAGGAGAAAATATTCGTGCCGAAAATGTACCTGACCCTGATAGCCCTTTTATTCTATCTGCGGCATTTAAACCAAGCTTTCGGAGATTTTAACCATGCCAAAATCCCGGTATGCAAATTGTTTCTGGACTATGGCGATATAGAGGGCGGGTTTTATCAGACCAGGTATTCAGTTGGCTTGCGCGAAATCGAGCATTTTTCGGGAGATACAGGACCCAACACCCTGTTTTTCAGCGCCACGTTTAACGTTAATCAGGAATAAAGGAGATGACCATGGACAGATTAATTGAAGGTCTTGAGCAAATCACCATTCTCTTAACCTGCCCGCACTGCCAGGCTGAGGAGTATTATCCCACCTATATTCAACCACAATCGTTCGAATGCGTTCATGTCTCTCCGGGCGGAACCATTCACGCCTGGCTCTGCAGAAAATGCCAAAAACACTTTTACACTAAAAACGAATAAATATTATGAAAGGAAAATATCATGGGAAGAACGATTCACTATGAGATCACCGGGGCTATTAGCGACGATCAATGGGACAAAATCGATGCTTTGCAGGATCGATATAACATTGACCACCGCTGGACCTGCGAGTGCTTGTCGTTGACCAGGATTCCTTTTTGGTATCCCCGGTGGCCAAATCAGTTCAAAGATTCGAAGCTCGATAAGGGTATCACGGCAAACGAAGCCTGGAAGATCATAAACAGGCAATTGGACGGCTTGAGCGGGGTAGCCCTGGAGAAGAAGGTGTTTGACCTGGTCGACGAAAAAATCCTTGTCTTAGGAGATCGTAGCAAGAAGGATATAACAGCCTCCGGGTTCACCAAGGTGGCGGATAACGAATGGAACGCCCAATTGGTAATCGATTTCCTGACGGAAACAAGCAAAATCGCCAAGGATTCCGTGGTCAAAATATACGATGAAGGCGATTATAGCCTGTGCCATTATGTCATCATCAGGAACGGGGTGGTAAGCCTGGACCATGAGCGGATCAGGAATTACCTGGCTGGCTTGAAAGAGAGACAGAAGGATTCAGGAATGGAAGACTATTTTAAGGAAGAGATCAACACCATGAGAGAAAATCTTGTCCTGTCAGGGAAAGGCATTTTCTTCGCGAAAGTCGATCCAAGGGAATACCAGGACCATCCCCAATTCAGGACCTTAACCCTAAATCTGGAGCAAGTTTCATGATAGACCACATATTCATTAAGGCCAAGCAGGAGATCAAATGCCCCTGGCTTTCGGTCGTGGACAGCGGGGCCGGGGGATACCTTGACTGTCTTGGCGGGATCTTCGATAAAAAGGATATTATCAGCTACTGCGGGGGCTGGGCGTTGGAGAAATGCTTTGCCTGCAAGTTCGGATCTCCCAGGATTGACCCCTTCGGTCTGGAAAAATATCAAAAGAAAATTATGGAGGATAACTATGACTGAAAAACAAAAAAATACGACGGCCGTTTATCTTTCAGCAGGTGTTCGGGATCTGGCGCAGAAGGACAGGGATTTCGCGACCTTCCTGTTTGGGATCTTAAGAAAGCACTATGGAGGCAACAAAGGCGATTTGGATCTTTGTGATGAGAAGGAAAAAGAATTATACCTGGCTAATTGCGACCGGATGGTTTCCGCCTACATCTACAAAGCTGGGAAAATATGGATGGTTACAGAATCCGACCGCTCGGTAACCATAGTGCTTCTGCCCAGGGAACATATCAAATCATCAAGTATAGGTGTTTTATGAACTCAAAAGAAAACAGGCTGGTAGTAGCGGATGCAGGCTGGGCCGAAACCATTCCTTCGTGGTTGCTGGACGAGATTCGGAGCGAGAGGCTTACCCTGGGTCTTTTAAACATCCTCGATCCCGGATCCAGCAGCGTCGGAGACGCCGAGCTTTGCGCCTATCTCTATACCCTGAGTTTAAGGCAGCCTTTGACCACGGACTATACAGGGATATACATCTATCTGACGGCCACCCTGATGAAACGAAAAGACAAAAGCCTGGTGGATTTCATGGAGGAGAAACTAAAGCAGGGTTTGACCAGAGAGGAAGTCCGGAAACTCGACGAGCTTCGCAATACCATCCACAGGATCAGGGGCGAGATCAATCATCCGGTGCTCGATGTCTTGAGGAAACTCAAAAAGGGTTTTAATGACCAGGAAGAAACGGAAAGCACAAATCAATTAACCATTTTGTGAAAGGAGGTTAATATGGCCAAGGGGCTTCCAATGACCAACCTTTTTCTTACAGCCAGGGTTTCTGAAGTAATGAAACAGGACAATGAGTTTCAGGAGTTTGTCACCGCTTCCATCGAAAGGCATTTTGCAGGCGATTGGGGCGAGGTCAGCGAGAATTCCAAGAGGGAGAACGATATCGCGCTTTCAGACGGATCAAGGCTGCTTTCGGCCTACAGCAAAAACGAAAGAAGAATCTGGATAATCACCGAGGCTGACAGGTCCGCCACCACGGTGTTGTTTCCCGAGGAATATTAAAACAACACTTAAAAAAGGAGAGACCCATGAAAATAACCATACCACGACAAAAAATAGCCGAGGCGCTTTCATTAGTTTGCCGGGCTATTTCCAAGAGTGCTATTCCCATACTGCAATATGTCCATCTGACTATCGAGGATAATATCCTCCGCCTCCGGGCCACCAACCTGGACCTGACCCTTATCAGGACGATAAAACTCTACAATTCCCCGGAAATTATGTCTGAAAATGTCAGCAAATTGCTTCCAGGCCCCTACGTTTTGTCCCTTTTAGCCAAATGCACCGAGGATAGGGTCACTTTCAGCTGGGAAAAGGGGGATAACGGCGAAACCTTTCATCTCCAGTTCGGGAATCATAAAAGCCAGATCAACAATATTCCGGCTATGGATGATTTTCCAATGATCCCGGAGGTGGGCCTGCACGATATCTTCATAAGTGGCATGGACTTGGGAAAACTGCTAAACCTGACACTGCCTTTTACCTCCAATGAGACCCCGGAGAACGTATTCAACGGCGTTTTTTTGAGGTTTATTGAGGACAAAATCACAGCTACCGGTACCGACCGGCACAGATTGGCTATGATAGCCCTAAATATGGACAATGCAACAGGTAATCAGGAAGCTGAAAGGGGCTGTATAATACCCAAAAATGCCCTTAAAACTGCCATGGCAGGGCTGGAAGGCGATAAAGTGGAGATTTACCTTAATGACCAGCTTATAAGCTTTAAGGGGCAGGATTGGCAGACGATAATCAGGCTTATTCAGGACAAATATCCCGATATTTCCAGGATTATACCGGAATCCCACCTGCTAAAGGTCGAATGCGAGCGGGAATCCCTTATGACCGCCTTGAAACTGTGCTCCCAAGTCTCTGATTTCGATCAGGGGGTGGATCTCCACATCGGTGAGCAGTTCTCAGTTTCCAGCCGGGGGACATTAGGGGATGCTTCCCAGCCATTCGAAGGAGCTGTTATCGAGGGGGAAAACCTGACTGAGAACAGATTGGACACCATCAGGCTAAACTGGCGGTATTTGTATGATCTCTTGAAGCAGGTGTTCTCGAGGTACATTGTGCTGGAAACTGGTGGCTATGCCCAGGCGGTTATCATCTATGGTAAGACCCAGCCGGCCAATTGGAATGAAACCTATTTGTTGATGTCCTTGAGAAGGGAAGAGATTGAAGAGGCAAAAGGCGATGTTTCGGCCGAAGCCGAGCCCGGATCGGAAAGCCAGGTGGCGCCGGAAGAGTCTCCCGAGATGGAATATGTCTGCGGCAACTGCGACTTTTACGAGTCGGATCTGTGCTTTGGGAATAGCCCCCAGCCGGACGAGCCCTGCTGCGAGAATTTTCACCAGAAAACAGGGCCAACAATTGCAATGCCGCAGGAGGTGTCTATCCCGAGTGCACCTGAGGCTGTTATCCCGCCAAACAGCGAAGAAGAACATTTTTGTGGGGATTGCGCTTTGTTTGGCACAGAGCAATGCGAGAGCAAGATGGAATATGATGAAGCTCCGGCTTGCGACGGGTTCAAGGTGGTCAAGGTGCTGGAAACGGTTTCTTAAGATCAAATGTTCAACCAAAATCAAAAAGAGAGCTGGGTGCAAACACCCGGCTCTCTTTGTTTAAACGAAAGGAAAAACCATGAAACGCGTGATACTTTTCATTCTGTTGGCTCTTATCATGATCTCATGCTATGAGTATATCGAGACAAAACCAGAAATTGAGCCAGAACCAAAGGCGATTGATGTACCGGTAATAATTCCACGCGACCTGATAAATGAAGCTATCAGGACCAAAGGAGAAATAATAGGGGTTACAATCTCTTTGCAGGATCCAACAGTCTCTCAGGCAATTGTAAATTCAATTATAAGGCATTTTAGGAATGAAGGCATTAATATGGCCAGAGTATCAAAGAAGACCATTTATCGGATATTAAGCACAATACCACGTCGGGCATTCAGAAGTAATAATCGAAACATAGTCTCGGTAGGAGAAACTTTCACCTATAAGCTGCCGAGGGTGATATATGTAAAAAAGAGGGTAGACGATTATTACTTGGTTCGCGATAGAGTATACGGTCTGGAGAATTTAAAAAAGGCTTTAGCCATCAAGTGGCTGAAGCCTTACGAAGCACATGTCTTCGACTGCTCAGAAATGAGCGCTTTTATGGAATATTGGCTGGAAAGAAACGGTTTCAACGCCGACATAGTTTTGGATTCAGCACACAGCTGGAATTTGGTTGAGGTCGAACCAGGTAATTGGATCCATGTTGAAGTTACTGGCAACAGCCCGAGTATTATGCCTCGTAGGAAATACACCTACCGTTTTAAGGACATCTATGAGGCTTTGGAATATTTTAAGGCAGAATATGATTGGTGGAAGGAAATAAAACCGGGAGAGGGGGTGATTGGGGGGTGAAGTATATAATGGAAAATGTATGTAATAACAAAAAGGCGATGATATAAGCCCAATTTGGTCATTGCCTTTTTGAATAGTCTAATTTAGTTATGGGGTACTGAAGGGAATTCTTTACTACGCTCATCTGATAGCCATTTGGGGAAGTATTTAAAAAAACTATAGATTAATATGCAGAATACGATAGTTTCTATAGCAAGTAAAGAATAACAAATAATATTACAAATGGGTGCATATTTACAATCAATTATTTTTGGTAATAATAATGTCAATGTGTAAAAAATAAAGATTGTAAAAACCAACATAACAAATAAGCGCACACATTTATACCAATCAAAATCACATTTAGGTGACTCATAGTTGATTGCATCAAAAAGTTTTTTGTCTTTCAGCGCGTTTAATCTAATCGTAAAGGTAGTTCTTGTTTTATTCTCTGGGTATAGATGTGGTATCACAAATACGTATATAGCAACGAGAATTGCAACATAACCAAGGGAAAGCATTGCAACGGGAATTAGTTTATTAAAAAGAATATCCACTTCAATGTCCTTGTTGTTTTTCTTGTCTTTGCTTCATTTCATTGATGCTAACATATTTTATGTATTTTGATGCATCAGCGGCTGAAGGGTTCCACAGTATTGCTTCTTTGGATTTTACTAAAAAATAAAAACGTTCACGCAAGTCTGAATATATTGTAGCACTATCATTTTCTATAAATACTGGGGATTTCTGCAATTCGGGGTGCCCTTTTTCAATAACTGATGAGGCCGATTCATTGTCAGAACAAAAACAATGTAATTTTTCTCTATCTGTTGTTTGCTTAATATATAGCTTTATATTGTTTGGAAAGGCATGAGCTAAGTCCACATATGGGTGTGCTTTCCAGTATTCATCACTATTTACACCATTTTTTACATACTTTTCGTAGTCTGCATCTTCAACAAGAATATGAGGTCCGCCCAGGAAAATGCATTGACCATTATTAATGGCTAAATCGTGTAATTTATCTCTAATAGATCGATAAAAATCAGGACTGAACTCTCCAGCTAAACCCCATAAAGTTCCATGTTTGCTTTTATCTATAATATCACTGATAGTATCCCAAACCGCGTGTCTATCTTCGTACACCTCGTATTCTTTTGGGGTTGGTTTACTAAGAATGTTATATATCTCGCGGGATAATATACCACCTATAAGGAGTAGACTAATCCCCCCCGATATAATTTCAAGATTTTTCATATTTTAAGCCTTAATTATTAAGGAATGTTTTCCTTATAAAGCTTGCTCCTATTCGTTTGTGGTTTAGTTGTTTTGGTGCATATATTAACAATAGAATAACATAAATGTCCTTGTCCGGTCAATATTGTCAAGAGAAAAATTCAAATAAAATAAAAATATTTATATTTTTTAATTAACCTATAATTATAGCACAATATATTAAATAAGCAAGCATTATTTTTAATATTATTTGCTTACAACCCTTTTATAAATTCCCTTCCAGAATATTGTATGGCACCACAATATCTAAACAACAACAGAAAAGACAGATCACCGATAATACAAACACGAATAAACAAAAGCAAAGACGGGAAATGGTTCATCATTAGAACAGAAATCGTCGAGATAAAACCAGTCAGTTACATCCAGGAGATCCTTCGGTCTGAAAATAAAGGGGGTACAGAATGGCAGGAAGAAGACCAGGTTTAAATAAATGCGAAAGATCTCTACGGCGATGTGAAAAAAGGCTGGCGACGATTTCAGATGTTCTACGCGATATCGACATGAAACTCAATCATGTTATCGAGCGGATGAAGAACCATAGCAATCAAGTTGGTATGGATTATCGATAAAATGGCAATAGATGACCGTGTATTGTCAAATGAATGCAAGGATAGCGACACGCCTAAAAAAGAAAGACCAAAAGATATATACCGTTTGCTTGATTTATTCGAAGAATTATATGACGAAGCGAAAAAGAATTATAGCGACAGTAACATTTATTAATTATGATACCCTGATTATATAGAATAGGCCTTTCCGATGGGGTTGAGTTGTTTCCTGAAAACGAACAAAATTGTTCGGGGTTTTCCAGGGGCGTTGAACAGATTTGTTCGAAAATTGGAAACATTCACAAAAATAATTGTTTCCAAAAAGTGAACAGACTTACCTGGATTCTTCCAGGGGCGTTGAACAGATTTGTTCGAAAATTGGAAACATTTATATATGTGTGATTAATAGTTTATACTATGACAGCATCTATACCCGTCGGAAAAATTGATATCCATGATAGCATTCATAAATATGAAGTTGCGTTACGAACTCTGGCTAAAGACAAATATATTATTCCAGAAAACAAAAAACTCATTTTGGCATTTCTCCGAGATTGCGAAGCCGGGAAAACTGTAAAAAACAGGAGTAAGAAAAAACTTTGCCCCAGTCGGTGTAACAGACTTCTTGATATGTTGAAATTGTTTTCTCATTTGATGAATAAACGCTTTGATAAAATAACACAGGATGAATTTGAAACATTTGTCCTTGCATTTGACAAGGACAAATATCGGAAAAGGGATGGTAGGAAATACAGCGATTCTACCAAAGTATATTATAAAAAGGGTTTTAGAAAATATGGCAACTGGATGAAAGGAAAAGGTCTCAGCAATCTTGATTATTCTTTCATGGAAACAATTGATCCGGTAAAAGAGGTGCCCGCGCTTACCCGGGAAGAAATCGACAGGATGGTCAATAAGGCGGCATTGATCAGGGACCGGGCGCTGGTTATGTTACTGTTTGATTCCGGTGCCAGGATTGAGGAATTCCTGAACATACGGTTGAAACACCTAATCAAGCGTGACAATTATTATCAAGTAAGAATAGAATTCTCTAAAACCAAGCCACGAACAGTTAGTCTTCCTATGTGTACGAAGATATTGGAAGAGTGGCTTCTGGAGCATCCTGAGAAAAACAATCCCGAGGCGCAGCTTTTCCCTATAAGCTACGATGGCGTGAGGATGGTGATCAAAAGACTCGCCAGAAAAGTGTTGAAGAAAGGTGTGCATGTCCACCAGTTAAGGCATTCTTCGGCCACTTATTACTGCCACAAATTATCGTCCTATCAATTGTGTTATCGTTATGGATGGAGCATGTCGAGCGATCAACCCGCCAGATATATTGACAGGGAGGGCATTAATGAGGAGGAAACGGCCGAATTGGTTGCTACGGATGAAGTGCTTAAAATTAAAAAAGAAAACCAGGAGATCAAAGAAACCATGACCAGACTTAAGGACGAAAATAGCAGCATCTGGAAACTTATTGATAAATTGAATATCACCAGTAAAATCACCCAGGAGGTGATAGAGAATCACCCGGAAGTAAAGAAGGAAATTATAAAGGTAATGAAAAAGATGATATCGAAGTCTGATATGCCATTGAATATCTCTTTTAAAACTGACTAAACTGATAAAAGCTCGCTTATATTTTCCCCTGTCTCGGTCAACTTATATCTAACTCCTCTTTTCCCATCGGGAATTCTTATCAACAATCTTTTATTAAAAAATTGTTTTATCGCCCTGTAGACTTCGGTCCGCGGGGTGCTTTTTATTCCCTCGTATCTGAATCTGGTAAAAATATGACTTGCTTTGAATGTTCCGTCTTTGATCTTAGAGTAATTATTCATTATTTTCAGATATTCCTTTCGACCCTTGCCGGCCAGTACCCAACCATATAAATTCCAATTGATTCTTCCTGGAATTAAATAGTCATTTGGAATGTGATCATCCTTTTCTTCCGATAGAATCAATTCCTTTCTTAATGCTATTCCCGTTGGAGAGAGTCCGTAGATCCTGCCTGTTTTGGCAGAAGGAATGAAACATTGAACCAGTTTATGCTGTGTTAATACACGCAAGCAATAACTGATATAATTCTTTTCAAAGGCACATTGCTTGTTCAGTTCGGATGGGCTCATCGGCTTATAGAAACAAAGAATCAATTTCTTTTGCTTCACCCCTACAATACCATTAGCTGCCACATTTTAGGGCCTCTTTTGCTATTTATTGGAGTTGTAAGCAATCAGTATAGTGATTGCCCAGAAAAGAGAGATAATGGTCAAATAAAAACCTTTTGTTTTTTCGTCACTTTAGAGTGAAAACACAATTAGTGGGATGCAAGGGCCTATTTTGGGCATTAGATACTATATCTTGTTCTTCCACTATCCCACATTAGAATATATAGTATCAGCATACTATTCAACAGGTTACAAAAAAGAAACAGAAAACAAATAAAAGAAACAAAAAGGCGCCCATCAGGGCGACCTCCTGCCGAGCTGGAAGCCGATCTTGATTGCCCAGAACATGGTATCGGGCAATCAGAGCCGGAAGGCTGACCTCGGCGAGCGGAGCAGCTAATAACAGAAACATAATATGGTTTTCATATTGCAGTATGAAAAAAATAACACGGGTTAAAATCTATTATTTCAAAGGAAATAATATTAAAATTGTAATTGACACAGATATGGTAATTTGCTACTATTCTCTTATAAGAAGCCATGCGCTATGCCAAGTCTCTTCTTTATCTTTGATAAAGCTACAATCTGGGAAAACGCCACTCTTACGTTAAATAACGTGAAAAGGTTATTGTAGTATTTTGTGTCGCGAAAAAACCAGTTATTACGGTACAGGTAGTATAAACACAAAAGACAGTGAGAATATTATGGACTATAATATACTGACAACAGATGGAAATATCGCCTTTTATAAGAGTTCTGAAGTGACTGAAATATTCTTGTACAGAAAGGGAGATGGGGCTATTTTTAATTTTTTTACGTTAGTCGTATTGGAGGAAAAACCATTTGATAAAACCAATCATCATTATCTCTGCAAGCCCATACCAATTAACGATGAGTATTCTTTAGGTATTCATAGATATTGGTATACTAAAAGTGATAGTGAAAGTAATTTCCGCAGTCTAAAATCACAAAACAAATGGATCTTTAATGGTGCAAGTTCTTCCCAGTTTCCGCAATTGAAATATCTACCGAAGCAATTTATTCAATCGGGCGATAATAATCGTCTGAATCATGTCCTTAAGAATAATTATCACAATGGTTCATACATTTTAGAATTTTTTGATGAAGATAAAACCAATGTTGCCTTTCTTCTTAATATGAAAGCAATAAATGAATTAAATAATCTATGCCATAAGATAAAACAATTTGTCCCTATTGATTTATCAGTAGTTAGGGATAGAATTGGGAATTTTATTTTTCAGTTTCCAGTTACAATTCTTGAAACTGATTGCAAAGCACTTCCAACATGGGATGGTATCCAATTGGATATATCCTGGCACCCTTTAATCCAACAACCGCCTGATTGTTTGCTGCAAGTGGAATCCACTATGGATAAAATATACATGGGATTAAAAATTGAAGAATATAATAAAACCAATAAGCAAGTTGTCAATATTGGCAATTTGGACCAAATTGACCAGGTAAATATCTGGCGTAGGGAGCCATGTTTGATGCTGTCCACATTCAGTGGAACATTTGTTAAAGAGTTTGATTTCGATGTTGGCATAATCAGCCATGAGCCAAGAATATTTGAAATTGATGGGCATATTGAAAATATCCAAATCACAAGTAACGATAGAAATAGAAGGAGAACTTCGAAAGCAAACTATACCAACTATATCACAAACAATTTGTACGATGCTGAAAAAAAGCATTTAGAAAAATTATTATCATTTAAACAATATAATAAAGGTATTGCTAACAGCTTAAATGACCTGCGACATCTTATACAGACAAAAGGAGAGAATGGGGTTTACTTATGGGATCCATTTTTAAGTCCTCTAGATATTTTAAAAACGCTGTATTTCTCCACATCGGGTGGAGTGCAATTACTGGCGATTGGTTCAATTAATGATGCTGTAAAGATTGTTTACCATAAAAAAGGCAAAGATGTTACTGACATTATTACAGAGTACCGGAGAGTATTTAACAATCCCCAAAATAATAACCACCAGCTGAATCTCGAATTCAGAGTTCAGCATACCAATTATGGATGGGCATTCCATGACAGGTTTCTTATTTTCCCGAGTAATAGTAGTTTGAAGCGATCACAGGTATATTCCTTGGGAACATCTGTCAATTCTTATGGCCAGAATCACCATATATTGCAAGAGGTTTCTCATCCGCAACCCGTTGTAGATGCTTTTAATGAATTGTGGAGTGAATTGAATCACCCGGAGTGCATTGTATGGAAATACCCGAAGCCATAAAATCTAAATCATTACAAGTTAGTTGTTCATCATCGGGGCATGATGAATTGAACAGATTGTTACAGGCGTTAGCAACAAAAGACATTGAAGACATAATCAATGGAGAGAAGAAAGAGGATATAAGAGCATTAAATCATAAGATTTATCAGGTGTGTTTTAATGCAGTTAACCCTGGACATAAAACAGAAAAAGAGATAATTGAAGAAACTGCGCAACTAATATTTACGGAGAGTTATTATCTAAAAAAAGCCATTGCTGCTGCTGATATAAAATCAGTTCTTATCTTTTTAGTCGTGAATAGCTTTTTGAATATTGAAACAAATTATTTATTGTCCGAGCAAGAATTGTCAGAAACATGTTTGCAACCGTTGACGCACTCTATATTGGAATTGCTGATTGGATTTAAGTTTGAAATTCAAGCCCTTCCCGATGCACCCTATCACGAGAAGAAAATGATGATCGAGGCAGAAGAAGGTTATACTAACAATAATATAAAGCGTACCTACCAGCTGATTGAAGCCATTGAAGCTGGTGGACGGGGATTCCATTTCAATTATTTGCTTGAGAATTTAATTGTATTATTTGCTCGATTGAATATCCAGTATTTCCTGAAAGTGCTTTCAGCATTAAACCACCCACAGTCATTTATCTTCTATTTACAAAACATTGGGAAGGATGAGTTACTACAGTTAGCTAATAAGTCCACATTGAATAATAAATGGTTAAACTTTGAATTGATTCGACAAATATTAAAGCGAAAGAAAAAAGATTGTTTTGATGATTCTGAATGTTTAACTGTGAAAAATACTCTCGATAGGATCTGTTCGAGTGATTTTAAATACTTTAAACAAGCAATTCAGTATTTCAATATGGATGAATTGCTGAACGCTTCATTGGGTGAGCTGTTGCCCCAATTGACGGATTCACAAATCAGTGAGATTATATATGAATGTTTTGAAATAGATAAAAATGCAAATAATCATAAGGCTAGAAACCTATTACTAGAACACTTTACACCCATTGCATCAGAGCAACAATTCAAATTATTACTTACAATTAATTTTGTAAAATGGGAAGCGTTTATTAATTCATTATTAGTGTCTGACGATGCCTTTCAGAATGAAATACTGTTTACCGACTTTTGTGATTTCATCGTAGCATACTACACATCGTACGTATCGGATGATGACATACTTCTCCAAATGAAAGATCTTATTAACAAAATAATGTTCATAGACTCAGAATGGTCAATATCAAAATCCAATCAAATGACTAAATACTACTTATATTATTCAAAGTTATACCTTTTAAGCTATGCATATCGGAATAAGAAGTTGCGTGATGTCCATATTGTAAATCAGTTTGCAGAATTGAATAATAATGGAATTCATTCCCAAAGATATTTTAGCGATGGAAATATCCAACAATTAGACAGGGTAACGGTGAATTTGAATTGGGGAACATAAAGCAATTGATAAGTTGTGTATAATGAAGAGAGTGAGAAGGAATATTTATAATGATTAATCCAAAATATAGTTCTTCCATTGATCGATTGCCCGGTGATGATTTATGGGCAAAAATGGCCAATTCATGTACAACTATAGAGGGTCTATCGGAGAAAGAAATAAAAGATGCTCAGGACGCATTCAGGACAGTGAAAGATGTTTTAGGTGAGCATTTCTTGGATATGGTGTTTAGTGAAGACCATCCAATCTTCTTTAACTTAATAAATATGGTTGCTTATACAAGACGATGGATAATATGGGTGGCAAATGCATTGAAAGGGTCTTTGATATATGATCAAAGAAAAGTCTTAATAAAATATTTCAAGTCACCAGATAGGTACCATGAGGCGCTATCTTTATTAAAATATTCAGATAAATTGCATAAGGCGGGATTTAAAATTAAGATCAATCCTCCCGTAGGCAATAAAATAGCAGACATTCAGATTGTCAATGAAGAAAATGATGAACTGATAATTATTGAAGTATCCATACAATATGAAAGCGTGCGGGAGAAAGAGGCTTTTAAGACAATGATTGCAATTAGTAGGAGTGTTATTCAATTTACGCCTGGAATAACCTTCTCGGGTGCGGTGTATAGAATTATGGCGGAAAAACATCTTTCCGAAATAATAAATCAGGTGCAGGTATTTGCTATAAAGGCTAAAACTGAAAATATATTTAGCCAGTTGAGTATTCCGCATACATTGGATATTGCAATTGCACCCAATGATAATAATCCAAAGCTAATACAATGGGCGAAAGAACGCGGGATGCAACCGGGGGATTTTGCAGGCCCAGATGCCGAGGTAAACCATATCCATCGGTTAGAGGCAAAAGTATATACGGAACAAAAACAATTGTCAACTGATAGTCCAGGTATAATTATCATTGAGGATAACAATTTTATCTTTAGAACAAGCGATATAACAGAGATTATTGCAAAGGTAGAGAATATTGTTTATAAATACAACAATATATCGTTGTTAATAATATCGGGAGGATTTAGAGGACGTAGTACAGATGAAACAACGAAAGTGGGTGATCACTATTATGTTCGAGTTGTAGACAATGACATGTCGGTCGATCAATATATTATCATGGTAAATAAATATTGTGATCATCCGGTATCCCAGGATACCTTTGATAAAATAATGTCATCACTTTATATGTGATATTAACCGGGCTGCTTATGCAGCCCATTTTGTTTATGGGTTAATTAAGGAAGCAGAAACCAATGCAAAAAGACAAGCGAATAATATTATCTTATATCCCGCATCAGTTGCATCAAAAGAAATATGATGATGCAATCAAGTCGTGCCATAATGCCATAATGCAAAATCCTAAAGATTATTCATTGTATTACTTGAAGGGATTGCTCCAGCTCTATAAATATGCGTGCACGAAAACATATGAAGATATGAAGAATAATCTAGTGGTGCGTACGGCAGCCCAAGAGATGATCCGTTGTTATAAAATGATGCCCAAACACGTAAAACAAGACGATATTGAGTTGGGGCTTCAATTTCTTTACGAATATCAACAATATATTAAAAATCACAATAATATAATCTATGATTTACTGGACACAACGTGGGACCTAAAGAAAGCAAACAGGATCTTGTCTGGCATATACAGTACACTTGCGAACATAAAGATAAAGAGTAAAAACAGGGATCAAAATATTCTTGAAGCAGAACAAGCTATAAGTCTTAATATTAATAATCATAGCGCCCACCAGTGTTTAGTTGAGATATACAAGGAGCAAAACGATACGAAGGAATACATTGAGAATATGGTAAAATGGAGCAAAGCAAATCGAGGGCACTATATTCAATTATTATTCCCCCATTTGACATTAGCAAAGCAATATATATCCAATAAGCAATATTTAGAAGCGGGTTGCCATTTATTACAGGCTGTACGCAGGGCAAATAATATTCTTTTGGCAAAAAAGAATAACGACTATATTCTGACATATGATCCCGGTAAAGGAATTGTAATTAAAACGGAAATATACCATCCCTTGTCGTTGGATATTGCTATTTATAAAAGGAATGCTCATATATTATTAATGCTGGCTCTCTGGCGTAAATATGATTTTGTGAGAGCGAAAAAGCACTCAATCACTTCTTGTGAATGGGCCTTAGTCCAGCACGTACTTGCACAAAAAGGAAAAAACTTGAGTGGTGAGAAAAAGGCAGATGATATTTGGAACAATAAATATTGGGGATATTGGATAATCCATAAAGGTATTGATACAAACGAGAGCCTGCATAACCTTCTCGAATCTGATATACGTTCATTTGAAGATATTTACAATAAAGTACGAAATATTGAAAAAGACGTGCAAAAGGAATTTAATAACAAAAGCTATTCTAAATGCAATAATATTATTGATTGTCCTGAATTTATTGGGAGCCATTCTTTGGCGTATGCATCACGCTTGTATTTGCTAACACTCTATGCGACATTGCGCAGGATTATGATCGATGATTGGATGTTGATTGATTACGTAAAACAGAATTATGTTACAATGTTTATAAATCTCCACAATGACACTTTGAAAATATTGGGGATAATAAACGAGAGCAGGGAGATAATGGATATTCTTGATCGATATGATGACAATTCACACGAAAAATATGAAACATTACTTGTCAGCCTTTGTGCTTTGATCAAAAAGATTTATCAGCAATATGATTTTAGGAGCGGTATTTTTGCCGCAATGCGTTTAGAGTCTTTTGTGACATCCGTTTATCAATGCAAAAACAGGGAAGAAATAAAGGCTAAGCAATATGTTTTGCTGAAAGTATTAATGCCCGACAATAATGACGAACTAACGCTTCAAGATAGTGAGCAAAAGTTGGTGTATAAAGTGCTAACAAATGAAGGTCCGATGATAGAAAATGATATACCGCAATTAAAAAAGCATATCAAGCAATATGCGCTCTGGATGGATGATCGCGATACATTCTGTCATGTAGGGGGTAATCTTGTGAAATTTGCCCACAGAGAAAAGGCAGTTTTGAAAGAATTGTTTATTAACTATAAAAGGGAAATCAAAAGAAAAGAGTTATATAAATTATCTGAAAAAGAAAATATTGACGATGAAAATGTAAATCGATGGATATCCAACATTAGGAAGAAAGCTAAGTGGAAAAAAGACGATTGCATTATCAGCGAATATGGCAAAGGCATACAAATCAAACCAGGGATAAAATTCTGCATAATATATGTAAAAGATTAATCCATTCTTCTGTGATTATATCCTATTATGCGATCCATGTGATAGCCTAAAAATATACTCCAGGCGTCATAGAAGGATTTATAGTCGAGATAGGTTTTATCTTCTTTAATTGCGAAATTCAATGTATTTATCCAATTATGTATGCAATACTTAGGATCAACGGTCTTGTGAATTTCAGAATTGAAAAGAATAATATTTTGTATATAGTGTTGTCCCGGATGTAATTGTCTGTCGTGAGCATATTCTATTTTTAATGTTATAACTGAACTATGTGGCAGTTCTTTTACTTTCCGATGTACATTGCTTTCAAGGCTTGAAAAATTCTTGCCGCTTGTATAATACAGATTAATGCATTTAAGCTTACCGGGACTATTTGCATGGCAATCTTGGGTTAGCGCGCAATTATCATTTAAGCATGATAATTTAAACTTCTGGAATAACATGAAAATGCTATTCTCGGTCATACCATCAGAATGTGCATATTCTAAATTATTTTCCAGGTTCCGTGCTTCCTTCGTCGATAGACCACCATGTTTGATCATTTTGTAAGCCGTATTTATTAGAGAGGGCTCACCAGGCGTATAACCATCAACCATATATCCCTTATATTTACCCTTAGTTAATTCGACCCATGTCATAAAAGACATGGGTATTTTTGTTTTATAAAACTATTGTTTGATAATTTGTTCACAATTGTTCACTTTTCAGTCATGGCTAAATATCTATATAAATTCTATAATGCAGCTAAAGAGGGAATGGAATTATAACAATGGTTCCCTAAAAACGAGGAGGGAGTATGGATCTGCTGGTACAAATAAAAGACCTGGCCATCCGTCTGACCTATGATATGAACCCTCATATTTCGTCATTTGTCGTCCGAATGAGCTTCTTGTTGCTTAGTTCCTACCTAATGTTATTGTTCTCATGGTCCTTCCTTCCCTTTAGATCAGAAGCTTTCCAGAACATTGTCTTTCTCATGGGGATTATCCTGGCCATGAACATTCCCCTGAATTGTCTCAGATTCAGTGCCGGGTTTTATACGTTTCTGTTCCTGATAGCAGTGATCTGTATTACTTATCTGCCCCAGCAGATTCCGGCGTTGCTCGTTCCACGATATGGGACACAAACCAAGCTGAAATATATCTTGTATGTAGCAATATTGGTCCTCTTTATTATACAACTTATCGTTGGATAGGAGCAGTATAATGAAATACATCAATGATTATTTTAAACCTATCAGCAAAGAAACGATCTTCAAAAAGCCAAAATCCGTCAGTGATCAAGGCTTTGCAAGCAAAAAAACCGTCATGAAGGAAACGAAGGACGGCATCGAACGGCACGTTGAGGAAAGCATCCTCCTTTCCGCTTGCGGTGAGGTAATCAAGGAAAGCGAGATCAGCGGACGTTGTGATGTTTGTGGCGGATACACTTGCCCAAAGCACATCTACCATTGCCAGGCATGTCAAAAGACGTTATGCCTTCGGGATGTCCGGTTCTTAAAGGACAATGAAAACGAAAGCGCGTACTGCCCCGAACATTATACTATTGCTGTATATAACTATGACACCTGGACACGTCGCAAATAACGAAGCAATATAACTGGTTATTTATAATGCTACTTTCTGAAAGAAAATCAACGTTCGATTCGGATCCTTGCCTGCAGGCTGCTCTCCACATCATGGAACTGGCAAGGCAGACAGGTACAGAACGTGAGCTTTTCATCCTGCAGGCCCTAAAAGTGATCCGGGCATTTCCGCAAAACCTCGGACTGATCCAGGGGTATGTCAGGAGCGTGGAGCGGAGGCTTTTGCCAAAGTTGATCAATGAAAAGTATCAAAGCCAGGTGCCGGATTCAAGGGTTTTTGGCGGGAATATCCACCTGGGAAATGTAGTTGAGAACAATGTTCCCGCCAGGATCACGACGGGACAGCTTAACCAGAACATCCTGATTTATGGGAGGACAGGATCAGGCAAGTCGAATTTCAATATGCATGTTATCCCCCAGATTGCAGGGCTTGGGATAAAATGTGAAATATTTGATTTCAAACGGGAGTACCGGGACCTTTGGACATTACAGGATTGCCAGCCCATGATAGTACTCAATACCAGCAATGACAAATACAACCCGCTGGAACCAGTCGGGAATCCCAAGGGGTATAACCAGTTTTTCTGGGACATCTGCCAGCAGGATTTCAACATTCGCCCGGAAACTAAGCAAATGTTGATAATTTGTACCGACGAGTTGTATGCCCGTTTCGGGGTATACAACAATGGGAAATACTTTCCCACCTTATATGACCTCTATGATTACCTTAAAGAGAAGGCTGAAACGGCCAATCCCAAGATATTCAGGGGAATGGAAGTGATTCTGTCGATAATAAACCGGCTGGGCGCTATGGTTGATTGCAGTTCGGGATATGACCTCTCCGGTTTTAAAACGGTGTGCTATGAGGTGGATAACCTGAGTGAGGATTTAAGGTCCTGGATTATGAAACTGAGATTAAAAAAAAGCTACGAACAGGGTCTGAAATACAATCAACGGAATATATTGAGAAAAATTCTGGTTTTCGACGAGGCGAAGATGGTTTTTGGACAGAGCCGGATCGGGGAAGCGACCAACTATTTTAAGGATGCCATTACCCAGCAACGGGCATTGGGTACCGGACTGCTTATTTCCGACCAGAACCCGTCGGAGTTGGCCGACTTCATCAGGAATAATGTCTATGGACAGGTCTGTTTTCATCTGGTCCATCCTAAGGAAAGGCGGAACGCCGCACAATCTTTGGGTGGCACCGAGGACTTTGAATTGAAGATTGCGCGTTTGGCAATTCCCAACGCATATATTTCTCTGGGGCATTACCCGTACCCATTCCTGATGAGAATACCCAAAAGCAGGGTAACCTGGCATATCGGGGATGGAGAATTTGATCGTCTTATGCAGCCGGTAATATCCAGATTACAGTATATCCCCAGATACAAACCCGTTAAACCCGCTATTGTAATAACCCCAAAAGTCAACATACCGGAGAAACCAGCCAGCATTCCCAAAACAGACTCTACCGGAGATCTGTTTGAGCAATGGATAAATCTTTTAAAACATATTAAGGCGAATCCTGAAGACAATGTTTCGAAAATATACGATAAGCTGGGGTTGTCCAGAAGGAAGGGCAATTTGATCAAGGAACAGCTTTTGGAAAATTGTTTGATTGAAGAGGAGGTTGTCCATACCAAGGAGAGGAAACGGCCCCAAAAGCGACTAAAGCTCACTCTAAAGGGGGAGGAATATGTCAAAAGGCAAAGGCGGGCCTGAACACCAAAAGGCACAATGCCTTATAAGGGATTACTACCAGGCCCGGGGCATGGTGGCCGTTATAGAGGCTTTTCTTGGAAACAAGAATATAGATGTGTTGGTGCAGGATCCAGAGACTGGGCAGATCATAGCCATAGAATACCAGACGACGATTAAACATGCTTTGGAGAATGTTCTGCTTGACCATGTTTTTTGTGACGAGGTGATTCTCGTTTCGGCCGATATCCGGGTGCTTGGGCAAATGAAGCGGAAGATTGACGGGAACGGGGCAATTAACGGACAAAAAGTAAAATATAGGCTACTCAAGGAGTTTATTCCACAATAATGGTAATCTGGTCAGTAGTAATAACCCGGAATAAAATATGGAATTTAACCAACGGACTAAAATCCCAAAACGAAAGGAGGTGAACAGTATGCAAAGAAAAACAATATCCCTGATTGTGGCAGGCAGTGGGGTGATCAAAGACCTGGCGATTTCTCCGGAAACGACGGTCCATGACATCATCAATCAGAACGGACTATCTGGCTATGCTCTGTCCAAGGGCAACGAACAGAGTCTCAGTCAGGAGGATAACATCTTCAATTCGGTCATGGATGGCGACGAGGTCTATGCATCGCCGGAGGATGTTTCTGTAGGCAGACAACCCCCTGCCTCCCCCTTCGGGGGGAAACCGTCCTTCCAGTTTGAAAAGATAACTGGCATCCGGCAAACGGTAACCCACTCAGGAGTGACGGAGACCCGCAAGGTGGAGGTGGTCCGGACTAGAACGTATGATAAGACCCTATTTCTCAAAAAGCGGTCAGGGCTGCCCTATTGGATGAAGGCCGGTTGGTTTCAGACAAATGATGGATACAATGGGTGGTACCGGACTAAATACGGAAGTTGGAAGGGTTATATCCATCGGGATTATCAGGATTCCTACTCGTATTTCATCATCGATCCTCCGAGTGAAGTAAAAAATGGATCCCATGGAGCTTGTTTTTCCCACCGGGGAAACGGTAAATATCAAGTGCATTTTAGTGTCAAGCCGACGGATATCGGGGATGGTATTCTAACGGTTGAGAGACTTATTAGCGAATCATTCGGTCAAAAGAACCACAAGGCACATAGAGGAGGCTTTATATCATGTTTACGAAAACTGGGGCTTTTGTGATGAGGTTTCAATGACAGCGGAGAAGGAAGATGATTGAGCAGCAGATTGAGGCCCATATCACATTGTTAAAGGTAAAAGTAATTGCTCACAGCGTTGTGGAGGTAAAAAACCTATGTGCTTCCATTTTAGACCTGCTGGAGCTTCACCGGATAGCGGCCAAGTATGGTTCGGTTGAGGACGAAAAAAGGATTGTTTTTATAATTCCATCGCTTTTCCTACGGGATTGTTTAGATTACTTGAGGCAACAGGAGGAGGAATCGCTTCATTTCGTAACCGGAGTCCATATAGATAATATTGTGATCCTTGACCGGCTTGTCAAACTGGAATTTGAAAAGCAGACTGTTGTCTTTGCCAAGGCTGATTCTACTTCGGTTAAAAATGCCTTGCTGGAACTGACGAGAAACGGTTATCGGCTTTTTGCATACTTTCATATCCATCCGGGCACCGGAGAACCAGCCACGCATCCTTCAAGTATCGATAAAAAGCTTGATGAGCTGTTGCAACGCGGAAAATATCAGGCAGTCGGTGCGATATTTAGTAGGGATGGTTACGCGCGGTTCTTCACCGACGGCAATTATGAAGTCCAAATATACGGAAGGGGGGTGCAACAGATTGATGATAGAACTTTTAAGGTCGTTGAACCGGCCAAAACATAAGACTTTTCATACCCCAGGCATGGCCATGAGGTGTGAAGAAGACCGCAGGAATCTGACGGCCAGACAGGAAGTCGTTTTAGGTTTTGACCAGAATGTTATGAAAAGATTGTCCATATTGCAGATTGGAGCAGGTGGGCTTGGTGGAGAGATATGCCAGGGGTTGGTCCGAAAAGGCGTAGGGACCGTGAAGGTATTTGACGGGGATGTCGTCGAGCCATCAAACCTAACGCGACAGAGGTTTTATCCAAAAGACCTTTACAGGAATAAGGCGTTGTCATTGGCTGGCAATCTTATGAAAGAGGCGATCATTAAAACTGAAATTATTGCTTATCCTTTCATGTTCCAACGGGCATTGGAGGAGGGGATGAATATGGATTGTGATATCGTGATTTGCGCCCCGGACAATGACGAAGTCCGGCGTTTTACGGCGAAGTATTTTCTCAATAAAGTGCCGGTTATATTTACGGGATTGGACCGGAAGGCAAATACCGGCTATGTTTTCATTCAGGAACCGGGCAAAGCTTGTTTCGAGTGTGCGATACCGTCTGCAAAAAGGAATAAAAGAGAACCGTGCCCGAATACTCCGGCAGTCATTGACTTGGTCAAGATCATTTCAGGTTTGGTCCTTTTTGCGGTTGATTCGACGGTAATGCATAGAAAACGAAACTGGAACTACAGACAAATATTCCTCTGCGGGTATATCCCCGAAATTATATGGACGGTTAAAAGAAGTAATAAATGTCAGATTTGCGGTACCAAATGGTAACAGACCCCTATCGAATAAGGCGAAGTAAATTAAGGCGAGATCTAAAAACGAAGGGTTTATCGAAGCCGCAGGCTATAATATATGAAACCGCCATTAAGACAGGGAAGTGCGAATGACTTTCAGACACCAGCCCAAGCATTGCACCCGTTATACCAATATTTGAAAAAAGATTGGACAATATGGGAGTGTGCCCAGGGTAAGGGGAATATTGTCAGAGAATTACGGGCACGAGGGTGGAAAGTAATAGGCACAGATATATTAGATGGT
This sequence comes from candidate division TA06 bacterium, assembly GCA_016235665.1. NCBI lineage: Bacteria > candidate division TA06 bacterium. Next base: position 152,745 of record JACRJI010000014.1, read on the forward strand.
CATGATTATTTATCTTATCTGCCGTCGAGATTCAATTGTATGATTACTAATCCTCCATATAGCATCAAGCAGCTGTTTTTAGAACGTGCATATTCTCTGCAAAAACCTTTTGCGTTTCTCTTGCCCTTGACCACATTTGAAACGAGAAAGCGACAGTATCTTTTTGAAAAATACGGGTTGGAGGTGATATTTTTCGATAAACGAATAAATTTTGAAACACCGAGCGGGAGAGGAACGGGAGCCTGGTTTGCGACGGCGTGGTTTACATGGGGTCTGAACATTGGCAAACAAATGACGTTTTGTAAATATGAATAAAGTGCGTACAATGGATCAACTAATTGACATAATAACCTTATCAAAACTCTTGAGCGTCAAGCCGATGACCATATATGGTTGGATACACGAGGGTGTAATTCCATATATCAAGCTTGGCCGGCTGGTGCGTTTCAGTGAAAAGGAAGTTCAAGCCTGGCTTAACAAGAAGAAACGAGAGGGACAACCAGTAAAAGCAACGGATATAGATTTAACTTAACTTGACATGGCAATAGGGTATAGGTTAACCCCAAAAGGTAATAATTCATTCATAAAGGAGGGAAGTGAAATGCGTATATATAAAAGAAATGAGATTTGGTATTTGGACTACAATTATAAAGGCAAGCGATATCGTAAACGCGTCGGTAAATCCCAGAAAATGGCAGAACTGGCACTTAAGAACATTGAGGTGAAAATTGTTAAAAAAGAGCATCTCGGCGTACAGGACGACAAAAAGATACTATTCGAGGATTTTACGACAAAATATCTCGACTACGCCAAAGTAAACAAGTCCCCTAAATCATATTACCTCAACATAGGTAATATGAAAGCCATGCTGCCGTTTTTCAAAGGGAAATATCTATCCGAGATCACCCCTCAGGACATCGAGAGATATAAAGCAGAACGATCTTCGACGGTAAAACCAGCTACCCTTAACAGGGATCTTGCCTGCCTGCGGCATATGCTCAATAAAGCCATCGAGTGGGGATACCAACAGGTGAATCCGATGAAAGGGGTAAAACTCCTGAAGGAGCCTCCGGGGAGGTTGCGTTTCTTGTCCGAGGAGGAAATCAAAATACTACTGCATGAGTTGCCAGCAGGCTCAAAACTCATCGTACTGGTCGCGATGTACACCGGGATGAGAAGGTCTGAAATCCTCAATCTCAATTGGAGCAATGTGGATTTGAAGAACAGGATCCTTGTCGTCGAGAAAACCAAGACCAATGAGCGGAGAATCATCCCTATCAACGATGGTTTGTATTCTCAGCTACATGAACTGTCCACAAGGAAAAAGAGCGAATTGGTATTTGCCGAATGTAGGATCAATTTACGGAGGAACTTCACAGATGCTTTGAAGAGGGCAAATATCAGAAATTTCAGATTTCACGACCTTCGCCACACCTTCGCGAGCTATCTTGTAATGAGCGGAGCCAGTATCAAAGTGGTCCAGCAGCTTCTCGGCCATAAGGATTTGAAAATGACGATGAGATATTCGCACCTTTCAAACGAACACCTCCAGGAAGCTGTTGGAAAGTTAAATTACACAAAACAGGATAAGATAGAACCGCAAACAGTAAGAGAAACCAGGAGCCGATATAAGTACAATCATATTATGTCCCTAAGGTAACAAAAATAGCCCAGCTTTTTAAGCTGGGCTATTCTACTCACAACGACAATAACCTAAGGAGGATAAAATGTTAATTTATCATTTATTTGCACTGATATTCATTGCAGTGATGGCAAGAAAATATTCTGCCAAGGAGATCTTGCGGGCAGCAATTAAGGCGGGAATCATTGCATATATAATCATGGGTCTGGTATTTGCTCATGGAATTATCAGAAAAATAGCCTTCCGTTCAGTTATTCACCTGCAACAAAATAATAACAATTCCTACAACAATAACCCCCTTATCTAAATTAAAGGAGGTACACCATAATGAGTAACATGGCTAAAATCTACATTCCCGAGGATGTCCTCTATTATCTGAAACTTGTTGGTTTCGATAAATTTGTATATTCGAACATTGACAAAGTGGTTTTCCGGACTGATCTTTCAACTGGTGGTTTAGCGTTTATTGGGAGCCGTCCCCGGCTGGTGCACATTAAATTACGTTCCCCACCCGTCAATAATACAGCATGGAAACAATTAACCGCCATATCCAATGCAACAACTTATGTACATGAAGCCGCACATCATTACAGATGGGAGAATTATCATGATCGTGGAGAGTATGCACCAAAATGTTATGAATGGCGGTTCTTACGGGCATTGCAACCTCTGATCGAACCTCAAGGAAAAATCCGAATTGTTATTCACAGAACGTGGTGGGGTGGCTTTAAGGGGTGCAGTTTATTAATCGTTTGAATGCTCGGGTCCCTGATGGAATAATAAATACATTTTAGTGCATTTGAATGGGCATTTACAAAAAGCCGTTAGGAAGTTAAGCTTTGCTAAAGAGAATAGCCCAGCATAGTAGCCGGGCTATTCTTTTCTGTTGACAAGGAGTATATCGGATGTTACTATTATGTGAGTAAAAAAATCTAGTATTAATTGCAGTGATTTATATGAGAAAAAGCATAAAACATAAGTATTCATCTCTACTTATCATTGAATGCGATTCAAATAAACTTCAGAGACAAAACATTGATATAGCAAGTAAGATTAACGACCTTTTTCAAAAATTACCATTTTGTAAGCACAAATACATTCGTACGTTTGAGAAATCAGATTTATGCTTAAAAATAAATGAAATCTCTAAAGAACATTACGATATTATTGTTTTAACAGGCCATACTTTTACTGATGGAGGGGGTAGGCCTGTCCGTTTCGATTTTGCAAGTGACTATAAACCAGAATTATCAGTCTTACCTTCTTTTTTAAATACATTTAAACCTAAATGTTTGATTATGGCTTCGTGTAAGGGGTCTCATTTTATTACCACGGATGTGATGTTTAATGGGATGCCAACACTAAAAGAAATATATGGCTCTCCGGTTTTGACAAATTCAAAACAACTTCAAATATTATTACTATTGATACCATATATTATATTCAGCGATAAATATGATGACGGCATTTTATTTTTAAGCAATATTGTTAATTTTGTACAATCTGGAGGATATATTGTTAGGCATACACGTGCGGAATTTATAAATAAAAGACCGATTAAATATATTCAACAAGAAATGTATGATTCTCTAAAAAGTATTTTAAGTAATAGTCATTAATAAAGGCACAACACATATGGCACATTATAGATATAATTCTCTAGAAGATTATTTAATATCTCAGCCCCTAACGGTTGATGGTGTTTTGGATGATGGATGGGGTGCCTCGTTTCCAGTTAAAGGGCGTGAAGTAGAGGCAACAATATTATTTTCTGACATTTCGTCATTCACTCGACGCACTCTTGATTTAACCCCTACGGAAACATTAATATTTGTCAACAATTTTTTCTCATGGATTACAGCTGAAGCTTTAAGGGATAAACCAGCGATTATTGACAAGTATGTCGGTGATGAGATGATGATTGTATTTTCAAATGAGTTTGGGTCTAAAGATCATTTTGTCGATGCTATTCAAACCGCAAGGTGGATGGGAGAATATGACATACTTGATTTCCGTCCTCACATAGGAATAGCAAGTGGCCCCGTTATTATTGGCTATGTTGGTACACCTGTTAAATATAATTGTTCTGTATTTGGTCATACCGTCGCATTAGCGAAGAGGTGTGCAGGGGTGAAAATGAGCGATACTAGTCCATATATGGTTTTCCCGACACGATCATGGCAGGGTCGTTCGTTTGAAGAAATAATTCCACTTGTGAAAATGAAGAAATCGGAAAGTGAATTTGTTGAATTACCACAAAGCTGGAAATTAGCCCCAAGTCGTAAAGTCAGCTTAAACAATATTGGTGATGTTGACGTAATGGGCATTATAAATATGTTATTAACAGAACCATCACAGTCCGCAGTGGAAAGAGCAAAAGAATCGTTAACTATTCTTAAAGCCAATGGCAGTTGCAGACAATAATGATTATCAATTAGACACTACTGCATCGTTAGGCACAAATCCGACACAACAGCATTTTATCAATAATAGTTGACTTATAACCTATTGTGATGTAAAATAGTCCAAGTGCGTTGAAATAATAGTGGCAATCTCTTAATCAGCGGGTCAAAGGTTCGAGTCCTTTATGGCGCACCAGTTTTTAGCAGCACAGTTAAAATACTGTGCTTTTTGTTTGGGGTCCGCAGGCCTTGACAAAGGGTGTTAATATTGGTATCTTTATACAAGCGATCAAATAAAAGGGGGGCGTCCTTCGGAAACAAAGCAAGAGGGACTACCTCAGTATGACGAAGCAAACAAATAAAAGGGGGGCGACCCCGCATCAGGCATAATACAAGCAAACAATTCCTGCGGGGCAGGGAAGGCATCAAATAAAAGGGGGCGACACTTCGACAAGTTGGGCAAGGGGCGTTTCTCAGTGCAAGGAAGCAATCAAATATTAGGGGGCGACAGGTTTCGACGGTAAAGAAAGGGTTTAAGTGGCATGCCGAGAAAGTCAGAGGGCTCGTTAAAATACTGGCAACGTCATAATTGACACTTACAACTACGCTCTGGCAGCTTAATTTTAGCTGCCATGCCGCTGCAGGTCCCCGCCTATCGGATCTGCAAACGGCATCGCAAAGATGGGCTGGTCCGAGACGCCCGGCCCGGGCATTTCGGATGAGATCTTAGGGCTGCTCTCTTAAGGGATCGTGTTTGTGCGAGACTTTTAGGGAAAAGACCAAAACACAAAACAAGCATGTAGAGGCTTAGGTTCTTACCTTATCGGACGTGGGTTCAATTCCCACCGCCTCCACCATTATTCCTCCGTGCCGGGCAGTAGTCCGCCGAAGCTTTAGCGAAGGCGGGCACCACACCAAAATCCAGAGCTTGGCAATAGCCCCGCCAACGGCGGGGCACCATCTTGGATCAACAGCCGTTCCGCAACAGCGGGACGGCTGTTATTTGTTTGAGCCTCTTGACAAAATGCTCCGGCAGGATTATCCTATATCAGCGGGCGGTAGTTCTCAAAGGGTTCCATCAAGGACAAACCATAACTAGGAGGTTCTGCCATGAATAAATACCTGATCATGGCCGGTCTTATTCTCTGCCTGGTCCAGCCGGGCCTGGCCCAGGTTATTGCCAACCGGGATTCCCTGGCCCTGGAGCAGCTGTTCGACAGTTTCTTCCGGGCATATGTGGCCCAGAACCCGGAGACGGCCACCCAGCTGGGGCTGTCCCGCGGAATGGGCTATGAGTATGACCGGTCAAGTCTGGACGACATCTCCCCGGCCGGAGACCAGGCAAACATAGGGCTGTTGAAACAACACCTTAACCGGCTCAACAAGATCGACAGAAAGGCCCTGACCCCGGCCCAGCGCCTGGATGCCAGGATCTTTGAGTGGTGCCTGCGGTCCACCCTGGACGGATATAAGTTCATTGATCAGGGATACCTGGTCAACCAGATGACCGGGCCGCATTTCCAGCCGGTGAACTTTTTGACCGGATATCACACCATCGAAACCAGACAGGATGCCGAAGACTACCTGGCCCGGATGGAAAAGATACCCCTCAAACTGCAGCAGGCCGGGCAACGGGTGGAGTCTCAGGATAAAAAGGGCATCCGCTCTCCGGTTTTCATCGCCGACATGGTGATAGGGACCATCAACGAACTGGTGAGCCCCGGGGCGGAAAAGAACATCCTCTACCTTGACTTTGCCGGCAAGATAAAAAACATTCCGGGCATAGGTTCCTCTGAACAGGAGAGTTTAAGGCAACGGGCCGAAAGGATCATCTCGGAAAAGATCTATCCCGCCTATCGGAAATATCTGGAGCAGGTCAAGGCCGTCCGGGCAAAATCCACCGATGCCGCCGGGGTCTGGAATCTGCCCCAGGGGGAACAGTATTACGCCCATTGCCTGAAGCAGAACACCACGCTTTCCCTGAGCCCCCTTGAGGTCCATAAAATGGGACTGGCCGAGGTCGAGGCCCTGCAGAAAAAGGGGCGGGCCCTGCTGGAATCCCTGGGAATAAAGGAAGGGGACAATTACGGGGACCTGGTGCGGCAGTACTGGGCATACTTGGACAGGTCCGAGATCAAGAACCAGATAGCCTACAACGCCTCCGGCCCCTGGAAGAACCAGGTGATCAGGGATTACCAGTCATTCATAGACAGCGCCCTGGTAAAAATGCCGGAGGCCTTTGACTACCTTCCCAGGACCAAGGTCCAGGCCCAGCCTGTGCCGGAATTCAAGGAACAGGGAGGCGTCACCTATTACGAGCCGGCCTCGCTGGATGGCAAGCGGCCGGGGGTGTTCTTCGTCAACATGATGAACATGCCCAACAAGGCTATGATGAGGTCCCTGACCTACCACGAAACGGTGCCGGGCCACCATTACCAGCTGGCGGTGCAGCAGGAACTGGGAGGCAACAGGATGTACCGCAATCTTTTCTTCCTGACCGGTTTCGGCGAAGGCTGGGCCATGTATGTCCAGGAGCTGGCTTACGAGCTGGGCTGGCTGCCGGACATCTACTCCCGGATCGCCGAGGTCAATTCCCAGCTGTTCCGGGCAGTGCGGGTGGTACTGGACACCGGGATCCATCTCAAGCAGTGGAACCGCGGGCAGGCCATGGCTTACATGGAGCAGAACCTGGGCTGGGCCTCGGGCACCGAAGTGGACCGCTACATCGTCTGGCCGGGCCAGGCCTGCTCCTACACCCTGGGCCGGATGCACATCAAGCAGCTGCGGGAGAAGGCAAAAGAGAAGATGGGGCCGCGCTTCGATCTGAAGAAATTCCACCATCTGGTGCTGGAGAACGGCAGCATGCCCCTGGACATACTGGGGAAAAAAGTGGACGATTACATCAAGGGCGGCATTTAAGAGAGGTTGCGCCCGGAAAAAATACCGTCCAAAGGACCTGCCGAAACAGTTTCCCCCGGGTTGCTGTTTCGGCTTTTCTTTTTGCTTGTAATTAGAGCTTAAATTATATACAATTAAATGCTTATCTAACTTGCTCAGGAAAAGTAGATAAAATAAACAGGTTTGGTAATAACGTAGATATTGCTCAATTATGTTCTTTTCTTTTTGCCCCGCCAAACAGAAAAGAACCAAAAGAAAAAGCTCGTCGCTTAAAACTTGTGGTGAGCGGGGTCGAACCACTCTCCGGGCCACGCTTACGCCCTGCCTACGTATAGCTTCGGCGGGCCCGCGCTGCGCTTCTCGTTGCCGGCGGGCTTGTCTGAACTCGGGTTTTGGCTAAGCCCTCAAACATGCAGACAAGCTTTTTCCGCCATCAACTGCGATGCTCACTGATCGTGATTCGATAAACTCATCACAAGTTTTTAACGCGACAACCGGGGTTGGCACCGGGTATACAACCAGTTTTCTTAGCTAATTGGACAAACATATACAATTAAATCATAAACAAAAATTACTGATACCAAACGTTATGTTAGCTCCACTTTTTACGGTAAAGAAGATCAAAAACAAAGGCCAGGGGCTTTTCGCCAGGGAATTCATCCCCCGGGGAACCATCGTGTTCTTTGAATGCCATAACTGCAAAGTTACGCCCAAGGCCAGTTTTCAAAAACTATTCCCCGCCCAAAAGGAAAAACTGCTGTTCCATGCATACACCGTCAAGAACGGCTCGGTGGTGATGCCCTGCGGCGACTCCAAATACATGAACCATTGCTGCGATTCCAACATCCTGGACACCGGGAAGGGATACGACATCGTGGTCCGGGACATCAAGAAAGGCGAAGAGGCCACCTACGACTACCGGGTCTTTTATGACCAGGACTGGGGATTCCAGTGCGCCTGCGGCTCCAAGAACTGCTGCGGCACTTTCCGCTGCCGGCACCCGCTGCCCCGGGGAGTGCGGGCCTTATGGGACAAGAAGATCAAGCCGGCCATAAAGCTGATCAACAAAGTACCTCAGCCGTTAAAGAACGAACTGATCTTGCATAATTCAAAACATAAAAGGCTGTTTAGCAACATGTCATGATCATAAACCTTAAGATCGTCCCCAATGCCAAGGCCGAGAAGCTGGTAAAAGAAGCCGGCCGGTACAAGGTCTATGTCACTGCCCCGGCGGTGGACGGCAAGGCCAATCAAAAACTGGTGGAGTTCCTGGCCGGGCATTTCAAGGTCAGAAAAACAGCCGTCACCATCCTCCGGGGCCAGACCTCGCGTCTGAAATTGGTGGAGATAAAAACCGAATGAAGACCATCAAATATTCCCGTCTTATCCTGATCTGCCTGACCCTGCTGGACGCAGGCTTCATCCTGCTCAGCGGGTTCATCATGCAAAGCCCGGTCCTGCTGATCAAACTTCTGGGTATCGTTGTCCTGTTTGCCGCCACCATGGGCGCGGCCCTGATCAGCCGGGAGTGGGTACGGCCGTCACAGGTCCGGGTCGAGGATGACCAGGTCATAGTTCAATGGAACAACTGGGAACTGCGGGGCCGGCTGGCGGAAAGGTCGTTCTCAGAACAAAAGCCCAAAATGCTCAGGCTCAAAGTCCTGGAATACAAGATCACCCTGTACCCGGTGGGGCCGATGTTCATCCTGGCCGGGCTTCTGGCGGAGCCCATCAGACAGCGGCTGCCCCGGCTGCTGGATAAGACGTTTTTTTATAACCGCGATAAACTGGTCTCTCAATTATCTCCAATCCCGGGAACCGCCGGGGTAATGCTGGAAATTCCGGTGATTTTACTGGGAAAAAGAAAGGTGAAAAAATGGCTTGGCTGAAGAACATCTTCCAACGGGCCAAACCCCTGGCCTCAGGGCTGTATCATTACCGGGGACAAGAGGGCGACCGGTTCTTCCGGCTGCACCTGCGGATAGAGCCCGACGCCCGGGGGGTGCTGGTGATCAACGCCTCCAAGATCCTGCACCTGAACCAGACCGCGGCCGAGCTGGCCAAGCACATCATAGAAGGCGACGACGCCAAAACAGCGGCGGAGCAGATGGTAAAGCGCTACCGGGGCGTGAAATCTTCGGTTCTGGAGAACGATTTCAACCAGCTCAAGCAGAAGATCTTCGCCCTGGCCTCCACCGACGACGTCTGCCCGGTGACCTATCTGGACATCAACCGGATCGAGCCCTTCGAGACCCCGGTCAGCGCGCCCTACCGGATGGACCTGGCCCTGACCTACAAATGCAACGACGCCTGCGGCCACTGCTACCTGCCCAAGGACCGGATGCCCCAGGAACTCACCGCCCAGCAGTGGAAGCAGATCCTGTCGAAATTGTGGGATACCGGGATCCCCCACGTCTGCTTTACCGGGGGCGAGGCCACCCTAAGGCCGGACCTGGTGGACCTGATCGCCTATGCCGAGGAGACCGGCCTGGTGACCGGCCTTTTGACCAACGGCCGGAAACTGAAGGACAAAAAGCTGGTCAAGCAGATGACCGAAGCCGGCCTGGACCATTTCCAGATCACTTTGGAATCGCACCTGGCCTCGGTCCACGACAAGATGGTGGGCAGCAAGGGGGCCTTTGAGGACACGGTCAAGGGAATAAAGAACGCCGTGGCCTCGCCGGTCTACACCATCACCAACACCACCCTGACCAGGCTCAACGCCAAGGGCATGGAAAAGACCATGGAGTTCCTTAAAAAGCTGGGGATCACCACCATGGCCTGCAACGGGCTGATCTATTCCGGGCAGGGAGCCTCTTGCGGTCTGGGCTTCACCGAAGCGGAGCTGGTGCCGCTGATGGAGAGGATCCGGGAAAAGGCCCGGCAGCTGGACCTCAAACTGATCTGGTACACGCCCACCCAGTACTGCCAGCTGGACCCGGTGAACCTGGAGCTGGGTGTCAAGACCTGCACCGCCGCCCGCTACAACATGTGCGTGGAGCCGGACGGCTCGGTCATCCCCTGCCAGAGCTATTTCGCCCCGCTGGGGAACATCCTGACCGACAGGTGGGAGAAGATCTGGAACGCCAAGCCGGCGGTGGATCTCCGCAACAAAACCTATTTGATGGACAAATGCAAGGGGTGCCAGAAACTGCCGCTGTGCGGGGGCGGGTGTCCGATATACAATACCCAGAATGAAGTGATATGCGTGGACAGCAAGTCTAACGCATAACTGGGGCGAAGAAAAAAAGGAGCGGTTGTTGACCGCTCCTTTTTACGTTTGTCTGTTATCAGAAATTCCAATTCACTCCAGCGTAAGGCCCATGCAGGGAAGGCCCTCGATAGATCATGGCCGCATGATACCCGAATTTCAGCTCGATCCTTTTCACAAAGTACGAGTAATAGGCGCCGCAGTCGTGGTAGGAGGTTCCGGTCTCGGGGAAATAATTATAATCGTAGCCCAGGGTAATGGCCCCGCGATTGTCGGTGAATATCTTCCATTCGGTCCCGATCAGGGCTGCCGATTGGCCGTAGGCGCCCTTGAGCCAGCGCCAGCCCAGGTGGTTCCGCCAGATCACGTATTCTCCCAGGGCCTTGCGCAGGCCGAGCTTGATACTGGTATTGTGAAATTGGTACAGTCCCCCTCCGGACAACCGCTCCCGGTATTGATCATACGAAGCCCCGAGAACGAAGCTTCCGGCGTACAAGTCAAACCCCGTCACCGCGGTCGGGATGTCACGGTAGGTGTGCTGGTATCCCGTATTGACGGTGAAATAAGCGGCCGGCTGGCAATCCATCATTGCGGTAAAAGAGGAAACGGAATAATACGGATAGGGGCCGTAATTGGGCCCGGGCAGGCTGCAGTATCCGGCCACGCATGCCTTGAGGATGATCTTGGGAATGAAGAAGACAAGCTCGCCCCAAAAACTTTCCCCTTCATTGCATTCATCGGTGTCCGGGGACCGCTCTTGGCCGGATGTACTATCCCTCTTGCTCAGACCTTTCTCAAAACCGCCCAGCTTGCTGCTGCTGGAGTCGGGGCTCTGGGCAAAGGCCGCCGAGGTGCAGATAAGGAAAAGCCAGGTCAGTATCAGTATATGTCTGTTTGTGTTTTTCATATCTTTCTTGGGCAGACAAAGTGAAAGGCGGGCAAACACCGCCTTTCATTGTCATTGTTCGCTATGTTATTCCAGCCTATGCCAAAGCCTCCAGCGCAGTAGACCTCTGCCCCAGTTCCTTCAGCACTGCCAGCCCCGAGGCCTGCTCCATCCGGCGCTTGACATCCCGGAAATCGGTCTGATCCAGGTAGATCATCCGGTAGGCCGCCACCGCGGCGGCGTAATTCCCCAGGTACTCGTAGCACTGCCCCAGCAGATAGCAGACATCCATCTGGAAGCGGCTGAAGGGGTGCTCGGCCAGGGGCACGGCCCTCAGCACTTCCAGGGCCGAGACCGCCTCGCCCCGGCCCAGGAAGGCCCGGGCCAATAGCAGCAGGCGGCGGCCGGCGGTCTCCTTGTCCTGGGGTTTAAAGGCCAGCAGGTTGATGGCGGTATCATGCTTGCCCACCCCCACCAGTTTTCCGGCCAGGTCCAGTTTCCGGAACTCATCGTCCGGGGCATCCTGCAGGGCCTGGTAGGATTTGTCCACCTCCACCTGCATCCGGCGCAGGTTGAAGCGGCGCAGGGCCCGGAAGACCTCGTCGGCATCGGGGTTCAGCTTCCGCACCTGGTCCATGATCTCCTCGGCCTTTTCCTCCTGCCGCAGGGCCAGATAACTTTCGGCCAGATAGAACAGCACCCTGGTCCGGCGTTCCGGGTCCTCCACCATCTTCACCGCTCCCGAAAGCAGGTCCTTGGCCTGGGGGAACTTTCCCATCTCAAAATATATAATTCCCAGGGCCTCGTGTATCTCCGGCATGTCGCGGTGCTGGGCCATCATCCTCTCGATGGCGGCGGCGGCCACCACCCGGCGGGAGGGATCCAGCTCCGAGACCCGCACCAGCCCCTCTATAGATGATTTTATGTCGCCGGCCTCGGCCAAAAGCCGGGCCCGGAAGAAGATCACCTCGGCCTGGTTGGGGTTGTGCTCCAAAACCTGGGCCAATGATTCTAACACCTTGGGCCGGTCCTCAGGGAGCAGTTTGACAACTGCCTCATATTCTGCCAGAGCCAGGTCATAATGACCGGCCCGGCACTGGAGATCGGCCAAAAGGTAGCGGGCCGGAGCCGCCTGGGGAAATTGGTCAATGATGGCCTGCAGTCTGGAGGCCACCTCCGCCGACTGATCCTCCGTTAGATCCAGTATCTGTTTCAGCATTTCCACGCTCTGTTCGGAGGCGTTCCGCTGGGCGTATATCCGGGACAAAAGGTAAAGGCCGGCGACATTTTCCTTGTCCCGCTGCAGCACCTGGCGCAGCAACCCCACGGCCGGCTCGGCCAGGGCGGCATCCTTGGACAACGATTGTTCGATCAGCGCCACGGCCTCATCCAAAGAGTCCTTGACCACCAGCGACTTGGCCAGGGCCATTTTCACCTGGGGCTGGTCCGGGTTTTTGGCCAGCATCTGGCGGTAAAAGGCCACCACCTGGTCGGCTGTCTCCGGGGCCAGCTCCAGGGCCTGGCTTAAGGCGGATGCGGCCGGGCCGTAATTCTGTAATACCATGTTTATCTGGGCATCGGCCATCAGCGCCCGGTGATTGACCGGGTCGGCGGTCTGGATATCCTTGATGTCTGCCAGTATCTTTTCGGCCCAGCGCGGCTCCCGCTGGGTCACGAACAGCAGTTCGTCCAACGATCTGTCGTATTGTTTAAGATGCAGCATGACCTTGGCCCGGGCATAATGGCCGGGCAGGCTGGTGTTGTCAACCTCCAGCAATTTATTGATGTTCAGCAAAGCTTCATCCGACAGGGTTCCGTCAAGTTCTGAAGCCTTCATCAACCCGCCGCCGGCCTTGGTCAGCTCGCCTTTCTCCAGATATATCTGTCCCAGCCGCAGGTAGGCCTTGGCCGAACCGGTACCGGGCCACTTAGCCACGATAATGTTGGCCTGGTCAAAAGCCTTTTCCAGAAGGCGCTGCTGGTACAGAAGCTCCATCTGCAATAACTGTAATTGCAGATCATCGGGCTGCTGCCGCAGGAGCTCCTGCAACTTTAGGCTGACCTGGGGCAAAAGCGATTTGTCGCTGGAAGCGGCCGCCAGCAAGGCGGCGGCCATGGGCGCCGGCTCTGCATCGCGCTGGTGCATTTCCGCCAGGGTCAGCTGCAGCTGACCTGATTGGGGAAACTCCCGGGCCAGTTCCACCAGTGAAGCCTTGGCCGGGGCCAAAAGCCCCGGCTGTTGGTGAAGCTTAAGGAATAAAGCGACGGCGGCCGGATGATCGCCCGACCTGGCCCAGGCCGCGGCTTTGACTAGTTGAACGGCAGGCTGGTCCTGTCCCTGCTGTTCCAGGCTTTGGCATAGCTTGGCCAGATTCTGATTGAACTGGAGATCGGCCTGGGGCGATACGGAATCCAGCAATGGCAGGAATTCCGGCCAGCCGGCGGGGTTTCTTTTTCCCAGCTCGGCGCCCAGCATCACCGCTTCCGTCAGCCGTTTGTTCTTTATCAGCAGTTCCATCAGCGGGGGGGCCAGGGCCGGGTCAAACTCTTTTGCCAGCAAGCCCTGCATTTTGGGCAGGGCTTTTTCCAGCCACTCACTCCCCAACCCCGCCAGATACTGGTAAACTCTGGCCGCCTTCAGCAATTCCGTTCTCAGCAGGTAGCATTCGGCCAGAAACTCCAGGGCCAAAGGCTGATCCAGATTCTTTTGCAGCAGTCCGTTCAGTTTTTCCAGGGCCAGGTCCACCAGGGTGGCATCCTTGGAAACCATCTCTTTCAGCGACTTTACCACCTGATCGGTCTGTCCGGCTGCGGAATAGGCGTCTATGATCCGGGTGGCAGCCTCAAAGTTCCCCGGGGATTTTTCCAGTATCATATGATACCGGGAAAGAACCTGGGACAAGAGCTCCGGGGCTAGTTCGGCCACCCGGGCAAATGAGGTCATGGCCAGGTCGGTCTTGGAGGCCTCCAGGGCACAGTCGCCCATGAACATGTAACCATCGGTGTTCTGGGGATCAAGTTTCAAGATCTCCCGCAGCTGGGCCAGGATGGTCTCCCGGTGGCGCAGATCCAGCTTCCACAGCCTTTTGGCGGCTTCCAATCCGGGCAAGGCCTGCTGTTTCTTCAGGTAGAGCTGGATACTCAAGGCCAGGGCGCCGATGTTGTCAGGTTCTTTTTCCATAAGGTTCTTTAACCGGTCTATTACCGGCTGGGGGTCCTGGGCCTTGGCCGCTTCGGAATAAAGTTCCAGGGCTTTTTCGTTCTGGCCGGTCTTCAGCAGAACGTCGCCGTAGCGCATGGCCACTTCGGTCACACCGGCTCCGGTGGCGGCTATCTGAAAGGCGGCCTCGTTGACATGGGGATGATCTTCCGGGGATTGTGCCGCCACGGCATCCAGCAGGTCAAAGGCCGGAATAGGCTGGCCCTTGCGGTAATAAAGCAGGGCCAGGCTTAAAAGCACCCCCATGTCCTTGGCCCTGGTGCCGGCCGGTTTGGCCGGTCCCTGGTAGCGGTCCAGGGATTCCTTGATCTTGCCGTAGCGGGAAAGCATGGCGTCGACATCCCGGTCGGGCAGGGTCTTGAGAATTTTAACGGCCGGCTCGATGTTGCGCCGGGAGACGTTCATCTCAAAGGCCAGGTCGCCCAGATCAGACGAGCGGGTCCCGTTGTAAAAAAGTTCCTCGGCCGATGCCAGTACTTCCTTGGAACGCGAAGGCACCAGGCTGACGGCGTTCTTTAAGGCGGCGGCGGCATCCCGGCCTTTTTCATCGGCTTGATGAGCCCCGGCCAGGGCGGTAAGCAGTTCAAAGTCCTCGATATTGTTCTTGAGGCCAGAGGCCAGCAGTTCGGCTGCCTTGCCGGGCTTGCCTTCGGTCCGCAGTTTGTCGGCCTTCTGCAGTATCTGCTCCTTGGAAAGCAGGAAAAAATCGGCTAAGGGAGACATGTTATAACGGCTCCGTAAAGGGTGAAATTTGTCATTTTATGAATGGTCTTCAAACCAAAGATTAATATTTAAACTTAACACAAGCCAATTTTAAAGTCAAGGATAAATCGAGGATTTATTGAAATAAAAAAGGGATGAACTCTACCCCTTTATCCCCTTCTCTTGCCAAGAGAAGGGGAGGGGGATGAGTTATAAAGTGTTCATTATTATAAAAAAAGGAAGCCCAGGTCCATCGGGCTTCCTTTTTGAAAGTAAACTTGTTTCGGTCAGATCAATCCCAGTTCCTTGCCGGCGGCCTTGAATTCTTCCAGCACCCGGTCCAGCTGGGCATCGGTGTGGGCGGCCGAAAAACTGGTGCGGATCATCTCCCGGCCCTCGGGCACGGCCGGGGACATCACCGGATTGGCGAAGATTCCGTGGTCCATCAAGTGCTTCCAGAAGGCGAAGGCTTTCTCCCGGGAGCCGATCATCAGCGGGATGATGGGGGTGCAGGCCGAGCCGGTGTCATAGCCCAGATCCTGGAATCCTTTCAGCATCTTGTCGGTGTTGTGCCAGAGCTTTTTAAGCAGCTGCGGTTCGTCCTGCAGCACGTCCACCGCCGCCGAGACGGCCGCGGTCAAAGCAGGTGGCAGGGCGGCCGAGAATATCATGCTCCGGGCAAAATGCTTGACATAGTCGATCACCTCAAAATCCCCGGCCACCACCCCGCCGATGGCGGCGAAGCTTTTGGAGAAGGTGCCCATGATCAGGTCGGTCTCCTTTTCCAGGCCGAAATGCTCGGCGGTGCCCCGGCCATGGGCTCCCAGCACCCCCAGGGCGTGGGCGTCGTCCACCAGCAGCCGGGCCCCGTGCTTTTGGCAGATCTTGGTGATGCCAGGCAGATCGGCGATGTCGCCCTCCATGCTGTATACCCCGTCCACGATCACCATCTTTCCCTTGCCGTGGTCCAGGCCCTGCAGCACCCGGTCCAGGCTCTGGGCGTCGTTATGCTGGAATCGGCGCATCGGTGAATAGGACAGCCGGCAGCCGTCCAGGATGGAGGCGTGGTCGTATTTGTCGGTGATCAGGATGTCGTCCTTGGTCCCCAGGCAGGAGATGACGCCCAGGTTGGTCTGCATCCCGGTGGAGAAGACCAGGGCCGCCTGCTTGTTGAGGAACTTGGCCAGCTTAGCCTCCAGCTGGTTGTGCATGTCCAACGTGCCGGTGAGGAAGCGGGAGCCGGTGCAGCCGGTGCCGAACTTTTCGACGGCCTTGATGGCAGCTTCCTTGACCCGGGGGTGGGTGGTCAGGCCCAGGTAGTTGTTGGAACCGATCATGATCATCTTCTGGCCGTCGATGATCACCTCCGGCTCCTGGGCCGAGGACAAGGGGTGGAAATAAGGGTAAAGACCGGCGTCCCGGGCATCCCGGGCATCGGTGAAGTCAACGCATTTTTTGAAAATATCCATTAAGAACCTCTGAAGGGGTGAAATATTTGATCTTTAATGACTATATAAATAGTGGATATGGTAAAACCCAGATTTAACCAGGTTATGTTCTTTTCTTTTTGTGCCGCTAACAAGAAAAGAACCAAAAGAAAAAGCTCGTCGCAAAGAACCATCCGGGCGCTGCGCTTCTCGTTGCCGGCGGGCTTGTCTGAACTCGGGATTTTGCCAATCCCTCAAACAGGCCAGACAAGCTTTTAACCGCCGTCAACTCCGATGCTCACTGATGGTTCTTAACGCGACATACCTTGGTTGGTTGACGGTTGATCATCCTGTTTCCTGAGCAAACCGGATAAGCAGTTAATCTTTTATTATACTAAAAAAATGCAGGCATAGCAAGAAAAAATCCCCTCCGGAAGATGTCCGGAAGGGGCATAATGCTTTCGGCGTGGATCCCAGAATATCAAACGGGACCCTTCCCCACCAGCAGCTGCACCAGCTCATCCCCCAGCTTTTGGGGCCTGTCCTCTATTATCTGGAATCCCGCCTGCTTCAAGGCCCTCCGCCACTGGGCCAGGCTGAAAAGCCCGGCGGTGTGGGTGTCATGCTCGACCCTCAGTTGCTTGCCCCGGCGGATCAGGTAGACGAAGGCCATCTGATAGGTGCTGTCCTTTGGATCGGGGTCGTGGTCGTTCTCGATGTAGGTGATGTCGTATCCCCCGGACCTTGAGCGCCAGACCGAGGTCTTGCTCTGTTCAAAGCGCTCCTTGCAGTCCTCCACGTACAGTGCCATCACTCCGCCGGGCTTAAGGTGGCGGCGGGCGTTCTTCAGGGCCTTCAATAGGTCCTTTTCGGTCTGCATATAGATGATGCCGTCGTTGAAGAACACCGCGTCAAACTTTTTCTTCAGGTCAAATGACCGCATGTCACCAACGTGATAATCGGCCCCGGGGTTGAGCTTGTTGGCCTGGGCGATCATTTGGGGGCTAAGGTCCACCCCGGTCACCGCAAAGCGCTTTTTAAGCCAGTAGTCGTTCTTGCCGCCGCCGCAGGCGATGTCCAAAATAGTTTTGGCCTTTGGGCAGTGCTTTTTTATGAGACTGATGAACCGGGCGCTTTCGGGCGCATAGTCCTCCACCTTTTCCCATAGCGGCCACAGCCAGCTTAGGTCTTTGTACAAACGGTTTTTCATTATTCTCTATGTTATTAGTAAGCTTTGTTAAACACATCTTTTTACTTCAAGCGATACCATGAATGATATCGCTGGTAAAACATCAACCCCGATTAATCGGGGTCAACATAGGCCGCACTTGCGGCCTTGATGATAGCCAGCGATAGACTTCAGGCTATCGCTATTTGGAAGGATTCTTCAAAAGCCAAACAGGGTGCCGTTCTCAGAATGACGGGGGACGGTCATAGCCAGTTGTTGGCGCGGTACCACTCCGCCGTCTCCTTCATTCCCCGGGCCAGGTCGTATCGGCACTGGAAGCCGAAATCATCCTTTGCTGCCTGCGAGGAAATGGTCCAGAATTTTTGCGACATTTCCCGCACCTTCTGCCGGGTAATCATGGCCGGCCGGTTCAGGGCATGGGCTCCGGCTTCGTTGAACATGGCCGAAAGGTGGGCCAGCTGCAGGGGAACGTGCAGTTTAACTATTCTTTTTCCCAGACATCCGGCAATTATCTCCGATATTTGGTCCCAGGAATATGATCTATCTTCGGCCAAAAAGTATGTCTTTCCTGGAGAATTTTGGGAAGCGGCCGCCAGCAGCATTCCATCAACCAGGTCTTTTACATAAATCAGATGGGCGTGGCGGGTACTGAAGCCCGGCAGAATAGCAAGACCCTTCCGGACCCACCTGAAATACGACAGTACTTCGGTGTCCCGGGGGCCGTAGACCGATGGGGGGCGCACAATGGTCACCGGCAGTTTGCCCGAAAGCTCCATCAGCTCCTGCTCGGCCTGCAGTTTGCTCCGGCCATAGTCGGACAAAGGCCGGCATTCATCCCGCTCGCAGACCGGTCTATCCAAACAACCCGCCGGGCCGGCCGTTGCCTGGCTGGAGGCAAAGAGGAAACGCTTTAAGCCCGGAGCGGCTGTCAGAGCTGCCCGGGCCAGGTTCATGGTGGCCCGGGTGTTGTGAAGATAAAAATCCTTGGGGTCCCTGGCCTTGACCGCTCCGGCCAGTTGAAAGATGTAACCTGCTCCGGAGACGGCCTGCTCCAAAAAACTATTGTCCTGCAGGCTGCCGGTCATAAGCTCCAGCTCCAGGTCCTTGATCCATCTTAGGTCGCTGGTGGGGCGGACCAGGGCCCTCACCCGGAACCCCCGGTTCAGTAAGGCTTCGGCCAGGTGGCTGCCGATGAATCCGGTGGCGCCGGTAAGCAGGGCCAGGGGCTTTTTGTTTTCAGAAATTTTGTCGGGCATGGCTCAAGTTTAATGTAAAACAGGCCGGTCTGTCAACAGAAATCACAGGACAGGGAATATCGCCGGGAAAGCTTTCGTGGCTTTAAATAATGCTTGACATTTATGCGTTTTGTGTTAAATTATAAGGTTTAGGGACAGAAAAAACATTCTTCACTTTAACATAAAATACCAATTGACGGACCAGCATGATTGTTGCCATCGGCACCGACATCGTCAAGGTGGAGCGCATAGAACAGGCCTACAAAACCTACGGCCGGCGTTTTCTGCAGAAAGTATTCACCGAAGAGGAGGCCCGGTTCTGCCTTTCCCGCAAGCACCCGGCCCCGGCCCTAGCCGCCCGATTCGCCGCCAAGGAGACAATCTCCAAGTGCCTGGGGACCGGCTTCCGGCGGGGTGTCTATCCCAACCTGATCGAGATCGTGGACAACGAGAAGAGCCGCCCCACCGTCAAACTGCACGGCAAGGCCGCGGAGTTTGGGAAGGATTACATCTTTCATCTTTCCATCTCGCACGAAAAAGAGTTCGTGATCGCGGTGGCGGTGATGGAGGCTTCCGTCCACTAAGAAAAGAAACGACGATTTCCCACGAAATACACGAAACTACGCGAAATATTATTTATACTATTTTAGTGCTTTTTAGTGGGCAGGAAATAAGGAGGAACCGATATGCTAGTCGTCACACCCCGGCAGATGCAGGAGATAGACGCCCGGGCCATCAAGAAGTACAAGGTGCCGGGCCTGACCCTGATGGAGAGCGCCGCCCGGGCCCTGGCCGACAAGGCGCTGGAGATGCCGGCCCAAAATTCTCCGGGAACGGTCTGCATCGTCTGCGGGCCGGGCAACAACGGCGGCGACGGACTGGCCGCGGCCCGGCTGCTTAAGGAGCAGGGCTGCGAAGTTCAGGTCTTCCTGCTTGGTTCATTGCCCCGGCTTAAAGGCGACGCCAGAACAAATGCCCAAAAACTCAAGGCCGCCAAGATCAAGGTCAACGAGATCAAGGGCGGGGCGGGCCTGACGGCGCTGAAGGCCGGCCTTAAAAAAGCATCACTGGTGATAGACGCCGTCTTCGGCACCGGGTTTCATGGAGCTCCGGAAAAGCTCGCAGGCCAGGTCATCGAGGCCGTCAACAGCTCTGGTGTCCCGGTGCTGGCCGCCGACATTCCCTCCGGTGTGGACGGGCTTACGGGACAAACGTTTGGTCCGGCCGTCAAGGCCGCAGCCACCGTAACCATGGGGCTGCCCAAGACGGGACTGCTGTTTTATCCGGGGAAAACTTTGGCCGGGGAGATAGCGGTCGCGGACATCGGTTTCCCCCCAAAGGCCATCGATGGGCAAAAAGTAAACATAAACACCATCGATCCCGAAAGCGTAAGACAGCTTCTTC
Organism: candidate division TA06 bacterium; assembly: GCA_016235665.1. Classification (NCBI taxonomy): domain Bacteria; species candidate division TA06 bacterium. Next base: position 172,961 of record JACRJI010000014.1, read on the forward strand.
CCCGCCGGGCTCCCGATGCCCACAAGGGGAGCTGCGGCACCGTCCTGGCGTTGGCCGGTTCGGCGGGGATGACCGGGGCGGCCCGCCTGGTCTCGCTTTCCGCCCTGCGCTCCGGGGCCGGGCTGGTCTTTCTGGGGATCCCGGAGAGCCTGGGCGATGTGATGGAGTCCAAGCTGACCGAGGCCATCATCAAGCCGCTGCCGGAGACCCGCACCAGGACCCTGTCGCTGACGGCGCTGGACAGGATCAAGGCGCTGATGGCCAAGGCCGATTCGCTGGTGATGGGCCCGGGGCTTTCCACTCATCCGGAAACATTGGAACTGGTGCAGTCGGTGGTCAAGCACCTGAACCTACCGGCCGTGCTGGATGCCGATGCCTTGACCGCCCTGTCCGGCAATGTCCAGGTGTTTAAGACCCAGGCCCCGCTGGTGCTGACCCCCCATTACGGGGAAATGGCCCGGCTGACCGGAAGAACCATCACCGAGATAAAAACCGACCCCATGCGGGCGGCCAGGGAATTCGCGGTTGAATTCAGCAAAACCGTGGTGCTCAAAGGCGCCCCCACCGTGATTGCTTTGCCTTCGGGAAACATCTGGATCAACACTACCGGCAACAGCGGGATGGCCACAGCCGGGTCGGGCGATGTGCTGGCCGGTCTGATAGCCGGGCTGCTGGCCCAGGGCCTGTCCCCGGAAAATGCGGCCAAGCTGGGGGTCTATCTGCACGGGCTGGCCGGGGATCTGGCCAGGGAAAACAAGACCGAGTACTGCCTGCTGGCGGGGGATATTTTGGATGAACTTCCCGCCGCCTACAAAAAACTGATGGAGGTTTTATGATGATCTGGCTGGGATACGCTTTGTTGGGGGCGGTGGCCGGGGTTTTCAGCGGACTGCTGGGCATAGGCGGGGCCATTTTGATGATCCCAGCCCTGGTGTACATCTTCAAATTCTCCCAGCAGCAGGCGCAGGGAACTTCAATTGCCACCCTGCTCCTGCCCATCGGGCTGCTGGCGGCCTGGAAATACTATTCGGCCGGGCATGTCAATGTCAAGGCGGCGGCGCTGATGGCCGGGGGGTTCTTCTTCGGCGGCCTGTTGGGGGCGGTGCTGGCCGGAAAGATCCCCGGGGTCTGGCTGCAGCGCTCGTTCGGTTTTTTTCTGCTGATCATCGCGGTCAAGATGATACTGGTGAAATGAACAACCTGGATGGATGGATAATCGGCAACGTCAGGGAGGCCCGGGCCGGAGGCCGCCTGGAGCAGGGCATTCCCTTTGCCATCTGGCAGAGGCAGTGGGATATCTGCGACCTGTCGGGAAACCGGGCCCGGAGCCGGGTGATAGCCGAAAATATGTCCGGGCTGGCCCGGCGCCATCCCCGCTACGCGGTCACGGACCGGCTTTACAATGCCAAGATCCACTTCTATTCCGGAGAATACGCCAAGGCGTTGGAACTTTCCCAGGAGGCCCTGCTGTTGAGCCGGCAGGATGAAGATGATCCAAGACTTCCCGATATCTACGTCCAATTGTCGCAGTCCCACCAAAGTCTTTCCAACTTTGAGAAAGCCCTGGAATACCAGGCTCAGGCGGCCGGCCTCTACCGGTCAAAAGGCGACCAGATCAGCCTGGGTAATTCCCTGGCCAACAGCGGCCTGATATAGTGGAAAATGGGCCGGTCCCAGGAAGCCCTGTCCCATCTGGAGCAGGCCAGGAAGATATTTGAAAACAACCGCGACGAACGTTCCATGGCGGTGGTGCTGACCAACACCGCCAACGTGCTGCTGGCCACCGATGAGATGGAACAAGCCCAGAAGAACTATCTGGCATCGCTGGCGATCTGCCAGCGGACCGGAGACCTGGCCAAGCAGAGCTCCCTGCACAATAATCTGGGAGCGATCACCTTCCGCCGGGCAGATTATTCCGGGGCCCTGAAACATTACAACCTGGGGCTCAGGATCGATGAAACTTTGGGCAACCTTACCGGACAGGCTGCCAAGCTGAACAACATGGCGGTGATGCTGGGCTCGATGGGGAAGCATGACGAGGCCATGTCCAGTTTTGAAAGGGCTTTGAAGATAGACATGAAGACAGGCAACCAGGACGGCCAAATGCGCAAGCTGGGCAACATCGCCACCCTGCATTCTATAAAGGGAAACTATCCCCAAGCCATTGAGTGCATTGATCAGGCCATAGAGATATCCAGGAAGATCAACAGCCGGGGTTATTACGGGTATTTCCTTTCGCAAAAAATATCATACCTGGGCAATCTGGGAGACAATGACGGAGCCAAGAGCATAGGAAACGAGGCCATAGAATTGACCAGGGATTCCGGCAATCTCAGCCAGCTAGCCACGCTTTACTCCAATCTGGCCGACATTTACTATGACACCGGAGAACTGGACAAAGCATATGAATATTCCAGCCTGGCCATAGATATCATCAAGAATCACGAATTGTTCGAGGTCTTAAAGGAGAACAGCTGGTACACCCACAGCATGATACTGGAGAAAATTGGTAGAATCAAGGAGTCTTCGGAATACCTTAAAATGGCCTATGACGAAGTGCAAAGCAAGGCCCGGAACATCGGGGATGAACAGGAGCGGAAGGGGTTCTTGACCAAGAACCGGGCCATTGCCGAGATCGTGGAAAAATGGGAAAGTTTCCAAACAAAAGAAAAGTGATACATGCCGATATACGAATACCAGTGCCTTGATTGCAAGAAGAACTTCAGCCTGCTGATCCTCAGCCCCTCCACTTACGGAACCCCCAAGTGTCCGGGCTGCGGAAGCGAAAGGCTGGAGCGGCTGATGTCCCGGTTCCGGACCATCCGGTCCGAGGAATCCAGGATGGAGCGGCTGGCCGACCCTTCCACCTTTTCCGGGGTGGACGAGAACGACCCGGCTTCCGTGGCCAAATGGGCCAAGAAGATGGGGAATGAGCTGGGAGACGAGGCCGGCGAAGGGTTTGACGAGATGGTGGACCAGACGATTGAGGAGGAGGCGCATAAAAGCGCGGGCACGGAAGAATCGTTTGAGTAGTCCGGCAAAGAGGCAAGGCAACGCGGGAACCGATGGAGCAGCCAAACAAGGAAGACCGGCAACGATGGAAACGCTGGAAGACCTCTCCCTCTAATCCCTCCCCTCGAGGGGAGGGAAGGGTTGGGTCGGTGGTGTGGGATGGCAGGGACGACAATGGACAAAGGGTTTCCAACGGTGTATACGTCTACCGCCTGCAAAGCGGCGGCAAATGCCTAACCCGTAAGACGATTCTTCTAAAATGATATTTTATTCAATGGTTAATAACTCTGTGCCTCTGAGTCTCTGTGGCAAAAATTGAAAGCTGACAAATGAAACCATGCATAGCCATAACCATCGGCGACCCGGCCGGGATCGGCCCGGAGATCGCCCTTAAGGCCGCGGTCGACCGGGAGGTCTTGCGGCACTGCCGTCCGGTGCTGGTCGGTCCCCAGGATATCTGGGAGCAGGCGGCCAGGATCTACGGCATCAGGATCACCGGGCTGGAGATACATGACATCTATTGCCAGAAATTCTTCCTGACCCCCGGCAAGACCTCAGCCCAAAGCGGGGGCATCGCCGCCCGTTCCATTATCGCCGGAGCCCTGCTGGCGTTGGACAACCAGGTTAAAGCTCTGGTTACCGCGCCCATCTCCAAGCTGGCCCTGCGCCAGGCCGGGTACCAGCAGCCGGGACACACCGAACTGCTGGCCGAGATCTGCGGGGTGAAGGATTTCGGGATGATGTTTGCTTCGGAGAACATCAAGGTCACTTTGGCCACCATTCACCAGCCTTATGCCCAGGTCCCCAAAACCCTGACCACGGCGGTGATCAGGGAAAAGATAGAGCTGACCCAAAAGGCCCTGGTGAACTGGTGGGGCGTCAAAGATCCCAGGATCGGGGTGCTGGGCCTGAACCCCCACGCCGGCGAGGACGGGCTGTTCGGCACCGAGGAAAAAAAGATCATCCTGCCGGCGGTACGATATTTCCAAAAAACCGGCTGCGCGGTGACCGGCCCCCTGTCCTCGGAATCGGGCTTCGGCCTGATCCTCCGGGGAAAGCTGGACGCTCTGATTGCCATGTACCACGACCAGGGCCTGCTGCCGCTGAAGGTTCTGGGCGGCACCATCAACATCACGCTGGGATTGCCCATCATCCGGACCTCGCCGGACCACGGCACAGCCCTGGACATAGCCTGGCTGAATAAGGCCGATCACAACCCCATGAAAAATGCCATACTGCTGGCGTCCGCCCTGGGGGCAAAGAACATTTCCGGTCAACCATTCACCAGCCGAAACGGGAAATGAGAAAATGATAGAACTAGTGCACGTTACCAAGACCTTTCAGAACAGCTGGACCGCTTTAAAGGACATCAGCTTTGAATTGGAGAAGGGGGAGTTCGTGTTTCTGATCGGACCTTCGGGCTCGGGCAAAAGCACCATCCTCAAGACCATCATGATGGAGATCCTTCCGGACGAGGGCCTGGTGAAGGTGGCGGGTTTCGGCTCGGACTGCATCAAGGCCCGGGACATCCCCAAACTGCGGCGCAAACTGGGGGTGATCTTTCAGGACTTCAAGCTGCTGCCAGAAAAGACCGTCTACGAGAACGTGGCCTTTGCCCTGGAGGTGACCGGGGCGGCCGAGAGGCTGATCCACAAAAAATCCATGGCGGCCCTGAACGAGGTGGGGATGTCACACAAAAGGCATTCCTTTCCCTACCAGCTTTCGGGAGGCGAACAGCAGAAGACGGCCATAGCCAGGGCTCTGGTCAACGATCCCTTCATTCTTTTAGCCGACGAGCCCACCGGCAACGTGGACCCGGCCGGAACCCTGGAGATAATCCAGATCCTGAAGAACATCAACGCCAAGGGCACGGCGGTGCTGATGGCCACCCACGAGCACGAGCTGGTAAAGAAGATGCCCCACCGGGTGATAGAACTGGAGGCCGGGGCCATCATCAGGGACATGCCGGGCAAGAGCCATTACCGCCGGGGCAGCCATACTGAAAACGAATAGCCCGTATTTTTGCAAATTTTCGTAATAAATATAATCCAATAACCTCGGGAAAACTGGGGAACAAAAGGCACCAGCCCCGGTATGTCGCGTTAAAACGATCAGTGAGCATCGCAGTTGACGGCGGAAAAAGCTTGTCTGCATGTTTGAGGGCTTGGCCAAAGCCCGAGTTCAGACAAGCCCGCCAGCAACGAGAAGCGCAGCGCGGGCCCGCTGAAGCTTTAGCGTAAGCGTGGCCCGGAGAGTTTTAAGCGACGAGCTTTTTTCTTTTTGGTTCTTTTTCTTAGTTGGCGGAACAAAAAAGAAAAAGAACAATAATAAAATTAAGGAGAAAATATGTCCAAGACAATCACCGCCGCCTCCAACGGGATAGGAATGGGGTCGGCCCTGGCCATGATCCTGTCCTGGTCCATCAATCATTCGATCCTGTGGGCCATACTGCACGGGATCTTCGGATGGTTCTATGTCATCTACTTTGCTATAAAGCATTAAGACACAGGCTTCCGGCGGCCGGGAGACCGGCCGGTAAAGGAAGTTTAAAAAATATTTTGCGTTCTGTGAAACAAATTTAACCCCTCCGGCGTATTCTCCTTTGAACAGGGAAACAACCAACCATCAAAAGGAGAACGTCAATGAAAACCAGCAACCCCCAGTTTGAGTGGGACGGCTTGATCCCGGTGGCCTTTCTGGTCAGCATGATAGTGATGACAATAGTCAGCATCTAAATGACTGAACAATATACAGGCCGCTAATAAAAAGCCCTCCAACCCGTAATTGGCAGGGCTTTTTACGTTATTTCAGGTCTTCCAGCCGCTCCGGTAAATCAGCAACATCAAGAAACACCAGGGAAAAGCCAAGCATCGCCAATGCCCACCGACAAACAGGACATAATACTGGTCCAGCGCTGCCTGGACGGAGATTCCAGGGCTTTTAACGACCTGATGAACAAATACAAGCGCCAGGTCTTCAGCCTTATTGTCCGTTTGGTCAAAAGCCCGTCCGATGCCGAGGACATCCTGCAGGATACCTTCATTAAAGCCTACCGCAATCTGTCCTCGTTTGACGCCCAGTACCCCCTGCTGACCTGGCTTTTCAAGATAGCCCACAACACCTCCATAGATTTCTTAAGGGCCAACAAGGGCGAGACATTGACCATCAACGACGAAGAGAATCCGATAGACCTTGAAGACACCGGTTCCTCCCTGGAGGAAAAGATGGAGCAGCTTTCGGAAAAGGAGCTGATAACGAGAATGGTAAACACGGTCCCGGCTCCTTACCGCGAGGTACTGATCATGCGCCACCAGCAGGAGCTTTCTTATGAAGAGATATCCGAAGCCATTCAGATCCCCATGGGCACGGTCAAGGTCCGCCTGTTCCGGGCCCGGGAGATCCTAAAAACCAAGCTGGAAGCGGCCGGTTATGGGTAGCTTGAAGTTAAAATACGACGAAATAAACAAGACCCAACCTAGGCTAACCACAGAAACACCGAAATATACGAAACACGGAACTAAAATCCATAAAAGTAAATATTCAGTAATTCCGCCATTTTGTGTTTCTGTGGTAAAAGTAACAATGTCTAGTAGTTCTAATAACCTGCCAAACCAGCGAAACAAAATGCCCGCCCATTGCGTATTCACCACAGAGGATAAAAAAATGAACTGCACAGAAATTAAACATAAGCTGCCGGACTATATCGACCAACTGCTTGATAAGCAAGAAGTTAAGTCGGTAAAAGACCATTTAAGGACCTGCCGGCCCTGCCAAAGGGAGTACCGGCTGTACGCTATGGCTGTTTCCTCGGTGGCCGGCTTACCGCTGCTTTCTCCCTCGCCGGAGTTCAATTCCAAGGTCTTTTCGGCCCTGGGGTTGGAATACAAACCATCGCTATTCCCGGCCTGGTCCAAGTGGGCCGCCGGACTGGCCAGCCTGGCTCTGATGTGGGCCGGAGGGGCAATGCTGGCAGGGATCTATGCCGTCAGCAGGCTGGGCCTGGCCCAGACCTATTTGTACCTGAAAAACCCACAGAAAATCCTCACCGCCCTGCAGTTTGGCCTGATTAAAACCTGGTTCGTTCTCTCCGATATGGTTAACAATTTCCAGGCCCTGGCGGCCTGGCTGTTCAAAGGTTCAAACCTGCCGCTGCAGATATTATTAACATTCCTGGCTGCGGCCGGAGTGGTGATGCTGGCCATGATGAAGATGAGATACCAGCCCCAGGGCAGATCCTGGAACCATTCATAAAAAAACAAAAATAAACACAAGGAGAATTAAAATGAACACAAACCGTAAGTTCATGATCGGCCTGGTCCTGGTCCTGGCGATCGGGACGCTGGTGCTGATGATGGCCGCAGCCACCCTGCTGGCCCAGAAGGATACAATGGTCATCAAGACCAAGCTGCTGGACAGGAACACGGCCGTCAAGGTGCAGGGCCTAAGCGAGCCGGCGCCCAAGGCCGGCCAGACCTACAAGCTGAAGATGGCCGACAAGGACATCGAGATCAACGCCAAGGACTCCCGGGTCGGGGATGTGTACGTGGCGGCCGGCGACACCATTGATGACGACCTGGCCACCACGGGCGGAAGCATCACGGTGGACGGGGTGGTGACCGGCGACTGCGCGGACATGGGCGGCTCCATCATAGTCAACGGCGAGGTGCAGGGCGACGTGGCCTGCTTCGGCGGTTCGGCCGATGTGGCCGGACTGGTGGGCGGCGGCCTGGCCTGCTTCGGCGGCTCGGCCAATATCACCGGCAGCGTGGGTGAAGATCTGGTCTGCTTTGGCGGCACGGTCACGCTGGGGCCCAAGTCCTCGGTGGGCGGCGACGTGGCGGTGATGGGCGGCACGGTGGAGAAATCCGACAGCGCCCAGATCGGCGGCGAGATCCAGAAGCTGGACCTGGGAATGCTCAACAACATGCTGCCGGGTATGATCGGCCATGCCAGGGTGGTGCACGAGCATCCAGTAAAGTCAAGGTTCCTGGTCTTCGGGGTCTGGTTCTTCGTGGCTTTGGGCTTAAGCCTGATAATCCTTTTGATCACGGCCCTCTTTCCCCATCATATTGAAGCTGTGAAGAACGCCACCGTGCAGGACACCTGGAAGTCCTTCGGCATAGGCCTGCTGGTGATAGTGGCCTTCATGCCGGTCTGGATAATGCTGATCATAACCATAGTCGGCATCTTCGTGGTGCCGCTGGCCTACGCCGCGGCCCTGCTGGTCTCCCTGGCCGTCTTTGGGATGATCCTGGGCCAAAGGTTCTTCCAGGTCACAAACAAACCCCAGCCGGGCACCGTGCTGACCGCAATGACCGGTTTCCTGCTGCTGATGGCTGTGATGGTGGCCGGGATGCTGATCAACGTGGCCGGCAGCCCCTTCAACATCCTGGGCTGGATCCTGGTGATCATCAGCTGGATAGCCTGCTGGATAGGCATCTCCCTGGGACTGGGCGGGGTCTGGCTGTCCCGGTTCGGCACGGTCAAGACCTACCGTACCCCGGCTTTGCCGCCGGCAGTCCCCGAAACAAAGCCGCAGTAAAGGGGAAGCCATGATCAAGAAACTTTACCGTTCCCGGGACAATAGAATGGCCGGAGGGGTCTGCGCCGGACTGGCCAAGTACTTTGAACTGGACCCCACATTGGTCCGGCTGGGAATGGCGGTCCTGATGGTGCTGGGCGGAGGGATACTGATCTACATCATCGCCTGGCTGATAGTGCCAGAGGAACCAACGGTACAATGAACTATTAGCCCTACAACGCTCTGCCTATGCCAAGGCTTCCTCCTACGCAACTGCTGCGGCGGACATGTTGGCAGACATGCATAGCTTCGCCGGACAAGCAATTGACAATTAGCAGGAACCCCGGAGCCTGAGATATCAGGTCCGGGGTTTTGTGTTTTTAAATCCAAATGATTATCCCATTCGCTCAGGAATAATTTATGGGATCAATTATTGGACACGGGCTTCGATAAGGTTTCGATAAACTCAACCCGGCGCCTCAGCCGAACGATTTACACGGATTTATTGAATATATCTGCGAAAATCGGTAATAATCAGCGTGTATCTGCGTTCCGGTTGGTTTTTGGTTAGGCTTCCTGAAGGAATGGGATAGTCATTTAACCCGAATAACACATAGGTCCCCCAAAACATAATTCCTAAAATAACTTGACATTTATCCTGGTTTGGTAGTATCATACTTTTCAATAAATGTAAAAACAGATTTGTTCACTCGTCATATACACTCTGTATATAAAAATGTTTAACCAAACATTAAACATACAATGTTCTGGCATGCATTTTGCCAGACCAGACCAAAGATCTGAGTCGTTACCGACAGAAAACAATGACCTAAAGTATAAGGTCCCGTCTTGCTTCGCATCAGGAAGCAGGGCGGGGCTTTTTGTTTAACATTTCATTTTTTACACCTTAGAAAACGAGAAAATATTGATTACTGACATCCTGCGGGGCGCACACTCCGTTCTGCGCCCCGCAGAGAAGATCATCAATGCCACAGAGAACAACCCGCATGTTACAGAGGCTTTTGTCAATGCCGCATGGACCTTTCCGCATACCACAGAAATGATCGTCAATGTCACAGAGAGGAAACCGCATAATGCAGAACAGGCACATATGATGTATCGAAGACACAGTGCTTCTGAAACCGCTTGCTCTCATTAATCACACGGTCACCCATACCAAAAAGGCAGTTGTGCTGCAGATGGAATTGTTGAAAATATTAACATGGGGAACTAAATAACAAAATCATATAAAGGAGTAAATTACAAAATGAACAATCATATCAATTTAAATAATAGACATATATATATTCTGATCTTAGTCGGTTTATTAAATTTGCTCTTGCCTTTAACAGCTTTTGGCTGGGGGACATATAGTGTTACAGGTTGCGGGAATGTAATTCTATCACCTGGTGATGTTTACCAAGGTGGATCAACTGCTTATGCTAATTCATATGAAAGCGATCTGCAAGATTGGTTGGGAGCTACATATGACGGCAGATATTCTTTTGTTGAGCAAACGCCCTATGTCCAGGATTATTTAGGTAATAAATTACATTTCAGGAAAGGTGCTTCCGATTCAACAATGGTAGCCTCCAACAATGGCACAGCATACTGTGCTTTTACTGTTTCCCTTGATCCAGACTATTCTGGCGAAGACGTATCTGTATATCTGTATTTAATGCGGGCTACAACACAAATAGTTTCTGTTGCGAGGTTCTTTATAAAAGGGAAAAAACATCCAAAATGTGACATGGTAGGAAATCCAGTATCTGCCTATTATGGTAACAAACAAATAAATGAGATTGATATCAGCAAAAATGATTTAATGTTAAATCGGCAATATGGACGCAGAATAATATCTATAACCGATACCGGTAAACCTTGGAACAGACCTTTTGCTGCAACCAATTGGAACCATAATTGGAATAAATACATTTATAAGGCAACAAGTAATGACACAATAATTTTAATGAATGGTACAGAGGGTGCGAGCAAATTCATTCGGGTTGCCGGGAGCACGAATTATAAATCCGAACGGCAGGGTATGGGCTACTTAGACAGCATACCCGGTGGCGGGTGGAACTTGAATATATCTGATGGTAGTCGTTACCGGTTTAATATATATGGCAGTTTGGACAGCCTTTTATTAAAGAATGGTAATTATTATAGGCTTTGGCATACTGCAGATAGCACATATCTGGACAGTATAACAAACATGACGAATGATAGACTGAAATTCCGGTATAATATTGCCAATAGATTGGCAAGAGTGTTTTATGATTCGACCCAGAATTTCATTGAGTATAGATATGACAGTACCATTACTGGTTGGTCAATTAGTCAAGTATTGATGCATTATAGTCCAAGTGATTCTGTGAAAGTAATCAGCAGGTATTACTATGATGGGTATGTTCCAAATTATGTGGGAGCCGGTAACATATCTGTATATCAAAAAGGGTATAATTATTCAGATACTATTTATACTAACAATCGTAACAAAGGTGATCGTACAATCTGTTGGTATGATTCAACCTATAGGGGACGCGTTTCATACCAGGAGGTAGTACATGGTGACAACGACACCGGCCATGTGGATGACGAAGTGACATACAGGGCATACTTCAAATATTATTTTGGTACTGGCACGACCGGTTACGACAGCACTAAGGTATACTATTGGGAAGACCAACCATTTACCGGAGCCCATGATCCGGCGGATACCTCTTTCAAACCCAAGGATAGCCTTTCAGCCTGGACCGATAACGAAAAGTATTTTATCCGAACGCTGATTTTCAACAAGGACGGCACCAAATACAAGGATATGACCTATAGTCCCATTACCGGGATTACTGTTACTACAAAAGATACGCTTTATGACAAAGATTACAATCCCGGCTTGGTTATAGGCTCCAACAATGACAGCACTAAATATTATTATTCACACTACCATAACCCCGGCGATACCACCACTCGCTACTGGCCCAGCCCCACCAAGATAAAATACCCCAACGGCGACTCCGTTCTCACCTACTTCTCGGCCAAGGGCGACAGCAACTACCGCCTGCCGGATTCCACCATTGACGAGGCGGGCAAAAGGACCTGCCACTATTACGATGCTTCCAACAATTACGTGGACACGGCCACGGTTTACAAAAACAGGGTACTGGCCGACGGCGAGGGCAGCAGCCACGATGTCAGTCAAAGATACCACTATAATAGTAAGGGCAACCTGACCGAAACCCTGGATCTCCTGGGTCACAAGACCATAATGCATTACACCGATTCCGACACCGGGCAATACCTGATTGAACAAAGAATAGACATGGGGACTGCCGGGGAAGGGAACGAGGACATCGTCACCCAATACGGCTACAATCTTACCCAGGGGACTATGGACACCATGACGTTCTACCGGGATTATCCCAACGACCCCAGCCGGACGTTCTATACTTATGACGTCAACAAGCGGTTGGTTAAGACTGTATATCCTGATACTTCAGTTGATTCCATGACCTATGACCTGCGGGGCAATCTGCTGGAAAAGATAACCCAAAAGTCGTACACTCTGCTTTACAAGGCCATATACGAGTATGACCCGCACGATCATCTAACCAAGCTTAAGGAATACAAGGATCCTCAGAACTCGCCGAACGATTACGATTCCACCGTGTATACTTACAACCTGCACGACAGGTTGATCTCCCAAACCAACGCCTTGGGGCAGACCACATATTATAACTACTGCATGGACCGGTTAGTGAAAACCACCTACCCCGATGATACCTACGACAGCCTGGGTTATTGGGCCGGGGGCGATCTTAAGTTCAAATTAGACCGCAAAGGGCAGGTGACGTATTACCAGTACGATGGCTATAACGGCGGTTGCGGGTGCATGTCTTCCAGCCGTTCCAGATTGGCTAAGAAGTATTATTATGATAGCTTGGACCAATACCAAAACGGTTTTGCCTATCCTTCGGATTCCGTGATCTACGATTACGACCAGGTTGGCAACCGCACAAAAATGGTTGACAAAAACGGGACTACGATGTATTCTTATGACGATATGAACCGGCTGTGGAGCGACTCCTGCGGCTACCTGAACACCAAGAACCGGTACCAGTATGATATGGCTGGCAACCGGACGAAACTGAATGTTTACCAGGGCAATGATACCACCGTCTGCTACCTGGATCAAAACTACGACAATTACGATGCGGCCAATAGGGTGGGCCTGACAATTGCCTCGGGCGACACTTTTGATCTTAGTTACTGGGACACCGGCACGCCCAAGGAGGTGCAATACCCCAACGGGGCCAAAGAGGTTTACGGGCTAAATGTTCGTGGACAGCTTGACTCCATAGCCACCACGTTAGGCGATACCTTGACCTGGTTCAAACACAGCTACGGGTACAACGGCCTGGGGGACAGGGAATGGCAATACATTTACCAAACCCGGCCGGAGGTGTCCACATTATCCGATACCTTTAAATATGGCTACGACGGATTGCGGCGGCTGACTACTGCCATATACCCGCCCAGCACCAACAGCGGTGATACTGTAACCTACGTTTACGACGCTGTGGGAAATAGGCTGGAGAAACAGAGCATGGTCAATGGAACCACTACTTATACCATTGACAACTTGACCAACCGTATGGCCCAGGCAAATAACATTTATTTTACTTATGACAGCAGCGGCAACTGGACCCGTAAGGCGCACGATACCGACGAAGGATTAGTGACGGACATCATTTTCACGTATGATCATGAGAACCGGCTGGTAGACGCCCGTGGCCCCGGCTATAATCCATACTATATGACCACGTATTACAATGGCGATGGTGTTAGATTAGCCAAGAGCACCAATGCTGACGCCGAAAAGCGGTATGCGTATGACGGCATGAACACGGTAGTGGAGCAGGATGCCAGCGGTTACTTAAGGTACAAGTATGTTTATGTCAACGGAATGCTGTTGTCCCGCATTGACGGTAGTGATAATAAGTATTATTACCACAGAGACGGGTTGGGTTCAATAATTGGCGTAAGTAATAGCACACCTGAAATTACCACTGCGCAATTGTTTGATGAGTTTGGCAATTGGCTGTACTTTGACAGTGATTGGGACTATTATGGCTATACGGGCCAGGAGTACGACTGGACGCTGATGGATGCGGTGAACCTAAGGGCCAGGGAGTATTACCCGGAATATGGCAGGTTCATGCAGGAGGATCCGATAGGGGACCAAGGGGGATTAAATTGGTATGGTTATACCGGGAACAATCCGGTAAATTACATTGATCCGAAGGGATTAGAAGGTTCATATGGTGGATGGATGTTAATTTGGCCACCTACTTTAAGGTATGGCATTGGCGGTGGTATTATGTATTACTATTATCAGCAAATGATTAAAATGAATTGGAAAGGAGCTGATGCATATTTTCATTGTCTCGGATCTTGTGAAGCAGCTAAATGGGCAGGACCCTATACAAGCTTATACTGGGGTGTTTTCAGAGAACTAACCGATGAAATACGTGGAAAAGGTTGGTCTGGTGAAGATATTAAAAGTAATATACAAGGTATCAATTGTCCATTAAGCCAGACATGTAAGGAAAAATGTAAACCGCTGGTACCTAAAGGCATGCCACTAGATTAAGAAAGGTTTAAAATGAAGATATTAAAAATTACATTTTTAACGGTTGTTTTAACGATCACCGCTTTCATCATCATTAGGCAACCTTGGCAAAAAAATGTAATGGTTTTATCTCAACCATTACTTCAAAACAATCAAACAATTGAATTATGGGAAAAACCATATCATAATATCTTTAGCATGGAGTATACAACATGGTTTGTATTTAATAATAACGGAAATAGGACTTGGCATTTGATTGATGACAAATATATTTCCTTTGGCACAGTTTCGTTATTCGTATCAAACAACAACGATACAATTAGAGTTGAAACAACTGGAGCAGCTACACCTCTTCATTTAATTGCACAGTATAGTTTATCTGATAAAAATTTTGTTGCAAGAAGTGAAGAAACTGTTAGTAATAAAGCAGGATGGAAATTGCTTAGATCATTAAAAATAAGATAAATAGATGTCTCAACTGCCCCGCCTAATGGCGGGGCAGTGATGGTACTGCTGAAAAACCCTACAACGACCTGGGCGACCGCACCAGTCAGTATGTGTACATGACCAGACCCGGCACCACCGCGCTCTCCGGCACGATAAATTACACCTACGATGGCTTGCGGCGGCTTACTACTGCCATATATCCGCCCAGCACCAACAGCGGGGATACTATAACCTACACCTACGATGCCATGAGCAACCGGACGGCTAAAACAAGCGTAAACAACGGAACCACGCCGTATGCCGTTGACGACACTACCAACCGGATGTCCCAGGCTGGGAATTACTATTTTGACTATGACAGCTGCGGAAACTGGACCCGCAAGTGGCATACAACAGACGAAGGTTCGGTAGTTGATATTTATTTTAGTTACGACTACGAGAACCGTCTGACGGACGCCCGGGGGCCTGGAGGCGATCCGTATTACATGACGAACACGTATAACGGAGACGGAGTTAGACTATCTAAGGCCACCAACGCCGACCTCGAGAAGCGTTATGTGTATGACGGCATGAACACCGTGGTGGAGCAGGATGCCAGTGGTTACTTAAGGTACAAATATGTTTACGTGAACGGAATGCTGTTATCGCGTATAGATGCCAGCGATAATAAGAGCTACTACCACCATGATGGTTTGGGGTCAATTATTGGCGTAAGCAACAGCGCACCGGAAATACTCACAGCTCAATTGTTTGATGAGTTCGGCAACTGGCTGTATTTTGATAGTGATTGGGATTATTACGGCTACACGGGCCAGGAGTATGATTGGACGCTGATGGATGCGGTGAACCTTAGGGCAAGAGAATACTATCCTGAGTACGGCAGGTTTATGCAGGAGGACCCGATAGGCAATAGGGGCGGGAGCTTGAATTGGTATTTGTATGTGGCAAATAATCCGATTAATGCTGTTGATTTACATGGCTTATATATTATTGACAACAGTTATGATAAGTATTTGAGACAGAAGTTATTGACGACGCAGGGTATAGCATTAATGAGGGCAACAATAACTGCTAATCCTTGTTGTGTCGGTGGACAAAATAATGTAGATAAAATATTGGCTGCATTACATAATAGTATTTTTATATACAATGATGTTGAATCAACATATCGGGCTTCATGTCAATATAATAATATCACTTTCACAAGAGAAACATTTGACTCTAGGTCTGGTATTGTTGCTTCATCGGTATTGCACGAACTTACCCATATGGCGTTTCGTGTTTCATCGGAATATTTACCCAAGAAATATGAAGCAGATTGTTTCGGGTATAAATAATTAATTGAAAGGGAAAGAAAATGCATAAAAATATTCTAATAGCGATAGTGGCAATATTGTTATCTTGCACAAAATATGGTATATCAAGTAATGATAAAAATATTATTTACGGTTTAGTTATAAGTGATCAAAAAAGTATTCATGCACAAGAGATGCCTACGTTTAATATAAAAAAAATATATGTTAATATTCTCGGCTGTGACCCAAACAATGAATTGGTTGAATATTTAAAGCAAAATAATGCGATTGATATAGTGCCTGCATCGAAGAGCATTAATGTTTACCACGACCCAGTGAAGTTTGATTATTATAAAAACCCAATTTCAGTGAGGAGTAAAAGCAATAACGAAAATGGCATTATATTTGAGATAAAAAGTATTAAAAAGGAACCTAAAACAGGGATAATAACTGTTAACTTATTCTATTATGCGGGGCCTTTATTCGCGGGTAATTATGAGTATTTAATAGATAAAAACGATAAAGAATGGTATATTGTAAAAAGAAGCATTGGCGAAATATCATAATGATGTGAACCAGACCCGCCCTTAAGGGGCGGGTCTGGTTCTTACAGCTGGGACGGGGTAAGATTATCCAAGGCCACAAATGCTGACGCCGAAAAGCGGTATGCGTATGACGGCATGAACACGGTGGTGGAGCAGGATGCCAGCGGTTACTTGAGATACAAATATGTTTATGTGAACGGAATGCTCTTGTCCCGCATTGATGGTAGTGATAATAAGTATTATTACCACAGAGACGGGTTGGGTTCAATAATTGGCGTAAGTAATGGCACACCTGAAATTACCACTGCTCAACTGTTTGATGAGTTTGGCAACTGGCTGTATTTTGACAGTGATTGGGACTATTACGGCTACACCGGCCAGGAGTACGACTGGCCGTTGATGGATGCGGTGAACCTTAGGGCAAGAGAGTATTACCCGGAGTATGGAAGGTTCATGCAGGAGGACCCGATAGGAAATGCAGGTGGTTCACTTAACTGGTATTTGTATGTGGCAAATAATCCGATTAACTGGACGGACCCCACTGGGAAGATCGTGTACAAATGTGTCAGTGGTGCACATGTCTACATTAAAATATCTGGCAATAAATATAATAATGCATGGGGTTTCTATCCAGTTGGTGCACCTTTGTCGGGCATAGCTTCTGGTTTGTTAAACGAATGGGTGCCAAGCTATGTTAAGGTATTTGAAACAGGAGGCAACTGCAAAGCTGTGACCTCAGATGATTGTAACGATCAAGCAGTTTACAACGCAATTCACACTTTAGCAAGAGCTCAATTACCATATCATTTGATTTATTTTAACTGCATTCATTGGACAGATACCGCCTTAAGTATAGGTGGCGTTAAATAAAAAGGAGAATGAAAATGTTGATCAACCTTAAAGCACTATCTCTTGTCGAAAAAATAGTTGGTGCTATTGCTATTATTGTTAGCGGCTATTATATCCTTCATGGGTCCTCTGCTTGGATTCTTTTACATTTGACCTCTAACATACAAGGATTTTTCCCCAAAATGACATTCGTGGTAGAGACTATCGTCAATTTTTATTTAATACCACTTTTAATTTTAGTTACTGGTCTTTTTTATGTGAATGGGAAAATTAATATATTAGCTATGTGGATTTCGATTATACTTTGTCTGTCAATCGTATTTATGATAGTTGTACAGCATGGCAATATCAAACCATATTTGCTTATGCTTGTAATTAATGGTTTGTTCTTAATTCTTTATATTGTTCATAAACAAGTAGAGTCAAAGAAAAAAGAATCTGCCTGTTGTGTATAATGCACAATAAGATTTTCCACGACGAAGCCCCGCCGATTGGCGGGGCTTTTACGTTTGGTGGTATTTAGGCCCGGCTGTTCTTGTCCGCCGTAGTTTTCACGTAGGTGGAAGCCGGGCTGTTCTTTTTACGAGAGCGTCCAGGTAGTGCAGTAAAGCCTTTTTGTCGCCCTTGGGCAACTCTTCGGCCTTACGCAAGCGGCGCCAGAGCGCGGCCTGCTGGGGGTCTCTTTTATCTTTAACGGCCTTGATGCCCAGAAGCTCTTCAACAGAAACCTTGAGGGCCTTGGCCAGCGGCTCCAACAGGTGGGCCGGCGGATGTTTGGTTTCTATCTCGTAGTAGGCGATAACACCAAATATATTGCTTGACACTGAAATATTGAAATGCTAAACTAATAAGCAGTTAAAAAACAATGCTGGAAATAGTAATTCTGGATCAGAGTACACTGAACCAACAACAGAAGTAAAAATGATCGACAAAAAAGAGATCCGGCGGTAGTACAAAGAGACCATCCAGCCCATGGGGGTCTACCAGATAACCAACCTGGCCAACGGCAAGATATTCCTGGAAAGCAGCAAGAACCTCAACGCCATATTCAACCGCAGCCTGTTCCAGCTCCGGGGCGGACTCCATGTGAGCGAGGGCCTGCAGAAGGATTTCAAGCAATACGGCGAATCAAATTTTGCCTTTGAGGTCGTGGACCGGCTGGAGCCTAAGGAAGGCCTGGGTTATGATTACAGCCGCGACCTGAAGGCCCTGGAGGAGATCTGGCTGGAGAAGCTTCAACCCTATGGCGACAAGGGTTACAATGACAAAAAAGCGTAAACTTGGCCAAATGCCTGTCTAACTTGTTTAGGAAAAGTAGAAAGAATTTAGCAGGTTTGGTGATAACGCAGATATTAACTCAAAAATGTTCTTTTCTTTTTGTATCGCCAACAAGAAAAGAACCAAAAGAAAAAGCTCGTCGCTTAAAACTCTCCGGGCCACGCTTACGCCCTGCCTACGTATAGCTTCGGCGGGCAAGCAGGGCTTCAGCGGGCCCGCGCTGCGCTTCTCGTTGCTGACGGGCTTGTCTGAACTCGGGCTTTGGCCCAGCCCTCAAACATGCAGACAAGCTTTTTCCGCCATCAACTGCGATGCTCACTGATCGTGATTCGATAAACTCATCACAAGTTTTTAACGCGACAACCGTGGTTGGGGCCGGTTGTCCTCTATGTTTCCTGAGATGATGGGGTAAGCATTCTTTACCAAAACGCAAACGAAGTACAATATGAAAAAAAGCATTCTTTTATCTTTGGCCCTGCTGTCACTGTTGGCTGTACCGGTATCAGCCGCCGCCCCGCCGGAGGGGCCGGATTCGGTCTACGTGGGGATGTATGTCAACCGGGTGTACGACGTCTCCCTGCGGGACAACAGATTCACGGCCGACTTCTACCTGTGGTTCCGCTGGAAGAACCAGGACCTGGATCCCGTCAAGAGCTTCGAGATCGTGGGCGGCGAGAAGACCTTCCAGTCCGAGCCCTACCGGTCCAAGAACGGCGATGTCAACTACGCCTTCAGCCGGGTGACGGCGGTGATGACCCAGCACTGGGATGTCTCCGCCTTTCCCTTTGACGATCACGTCCTGACCGTACAGATAGAGGACGGGGAGAGCGAGACCGGATCCCTGGTCTATGTCCTGGACGCCGGAAACCTGGGCAAGAGCCCGGATATTAAAATACCCGGCTGGGCTTTGGACAAGTTCTATTTCGGGGTGGTGCCCTATACCTATGCCACCAATTACGGAGATCCCACCCTGCCCCCGGAAAATCAATCAATATTTTCCAGATTTTACTGCTCGGTCCGGGTGGTCAGGGCGGGAGTGGGATATTTCATAAAACTATTCATAGCGGTATTCCTTTCGGCCCTGATTGCCTTCATGAGCTTTTTCATATCCCCGACAGACCTGCAATCCCGCACCGGACTGGGGGTGGGCGCCATCTTTGCCGCGGTCGGCAGCCAATATGTCATCGCCTCGTCGCTGCCCGACAGCAACATCATGACCATGGCCGACCAGTTGCACATTGCGGCTTTCCTCTTCATATTCTTGTCCATACTAGTGGCTGTCATTTCCCTGAACCTGTATAACCGAGGAAAAAAAGAGTCCTCGGCCAAACTGGACCGTTTTTGCCAGAAGGCCTTTCCCATTGCCTACGGCACCATCACTCTGCTGATAATTCTTTTCCGCTAAGATCTGCCGCCGCCAGCCGGCCATTGAAATATGCGGTTTCCTGGGGTATAATGGTTCAAAAGAAAATGCCTATCTAACTTGATCAGGAAAAGTAGAAAGAATACAGTGGATATGGTAAAAACGCAGGTTTTGCCCGGTTATGTTCTTTTCTTTTTGTACCGCCCAAAAGCAAAGAACCAAAAGAAAAAGCTCGTCGCTTAAAACTCTCCTGGCGTTGCGCTTCTCGTAGCCGGCGGGCTTGTCTGAACTCGGGCTTTGGCCCAGCCCTCAAACAGGCCAGACAAGCTTTTAACCGCCGTCAACTGCGATGCTCACTGATCGTTTTAACGCGACAACCGGGGTTGGCACCTATTGTCTACATGTTTCCTGAGCTGATTAGATAATCATTCAAAAGAATAGTGCCTCACAAAAATCAACAGTCATGGAGAGACGATGCTTAAAAAAACGATGATCATCCTTTTGCTGTTCAGCTGCTGGACAGCGCCCTCCTTTGCCCTGGACACTTTGGCGGTCTACGAGGACAGCCTGGCCAACGGCCTGAAGATCCTGGTGCTGGAGAAGCACGACCTGCCCATCGCCAGTTTCCAGGTCTGGTACCGGGTGGGGTCGCGCAACGAGCGGCCGGGCATCACCGGGATCTCCCACCTGCTGGAGCACATGATGTTCAAGGCCTCGGGCGGCATAGGTTCGGGAGAGTTCGCCCGGACGGTGCAGAGATACGGGGGCCACAATAATGCCTTCACTTCCGAGGACTACACCGCCTATTACGAGAACATCGCGGTGGAGTTCCTGCCCCGGATGATGGAGATGGAGGCCGGGCGGATGCACCGGCTTAAATTAGATTCGCTGGAGTTCGAGTCGGAGCGGCAAGTGATACTGGAGGAACGCCGGCTGCGGGAGAACTCCCCCTGGGGCCGGCTGGCCGAGGAATCAGACGCCGCGGCCTTCATGGCCCATCCCTACGGCTGGCCGATCCTGGGCTGGCCCTCGGACCTGCGGGCCATCACCATCAGGGATCTGCGGGGTTACTACTCTACCTATTATGCCCCCAATAACGCCACCTGTGTGATCGTCGGAGATGTCAAACCAAGGGAAACGGTGAAATTGGTGGAGAAATATTTTGGCGGCATTCCCCGGGCCCTGCAGAGCCCTCCCGTAGTGGCCACGGCAGAGCCGGTTCAGATGGGAGAGCGCCGGGTCAGCGTGGTGCGCCAGGCCCAGACACCATTGATGTTGATAGCCTTTCACGGCTGCCGGGCCGGGGAATACGACGAGGCGGTGCTGGACCTGCTTTCGGCCGTTCTCTCCGGCGGGGAAAGCGCCCGGCTCTACCAAAGCCTGATCTACCGGCAAAAATTGGCCCTATACGCCGAGGCTTACAACGAGGCCCGGACCGACCCCGGCTTGATAAGTTTTTACGCCGCGCCCATTGCTGGGCGGACCACGGCTGAACTGGAGCAGGCCCTTTATGCCGAACTGGAACTGGTAAAGACCCAGGGGGTCACCGCCGAAGAACTGGCCAAAGCCAAAAAACAGCTTAAGGCCCAGTACATATTCTCCCGGCAGAACAATTATGTGCTGGGGAACCAGCTGGGATCCTCGGCTTCGCGCCACGGCTGGCGGGACGTCAACAACTATCTCAAATTCCTGGATAAAGTAAGAACGGAAGACATCAAACAGGCCGCAGTGAAATACCTGGCCCCGGATAACCGTACTGTGACCACGCTGGTTCCCCAAGCCGCAAAGGGGCAGGAGAAATAAAATGAAAAAAACATTCATACTTTCGGTACTGATGCTGGCAACTCTTGCCGCCGCCCAGTCCGGCTGGCAGCCGCCCCGGCCCCAAAGAGTGGCGCTGGGCAACGGACTGGTTCTGCTGGTGGTCCCCAAGACCGGCCTGCCGCTGGTCACCGTCAGCGCCATGGTCAGGGGCGGCAGCGCTTCCGACCCCAAAGCCTTGAACGGGCTGGCCAATTTTACCGCCGAGATGCTTTCCCGGGGGACCTCATCCCGCACCGCCCGGCAGATAGCCCAGAGCTTTGACCAGTTCGGGGCCCAGTTCTCGGTCAACTGCGATTACGATGCCGCGTATTTTTCACTGACCTGCCTGAGCCAGGACCTGGAAAAACTGCTGCCGGTATTCATGGACCTGCTGCAAAACCCCAGGATGGATTCTTCCGAGGTGGAGAGGCTGAGGGAACAGCTGGTCACTTCCATACAGGCCCAGCAGGACCAGCCAATGTCCCTTAGCCAGGAGGCCTTTGAAAAATGGCTGTACGGCCAGCATCAGTATGATCACCAGGTGGAGGGGGAAGAAGCCACGGTCAGCGCCATAAGATCAGGGGACCTCATCTCCTGCCACAAAAAATATTTTGTTCCCAACAATGTGGTGATCGCCATAGTGGGAGACGTGAAACCGGGCAATATCACGGGGCTTTTCAAGAAGCTAACCAAAACCTGGACCAAGGCCGAAACTCCGGGCATATTTTACGGCCAGATCCCCAAAATTGAAAAACCGGGACTGCTAATGATCCACCGGCCCATCACCCAGTCATATGTTGTGCTGGGGTTCCTGGGACCAAAGCGGCTTGACCCCGATTATCAGGCGGCCCGGCTTATGAACTACATCCTGGGCGGCGGCGGGTTTGTCTCCCGTCTTTTTACCAAGATCAGGGTGCAGCAGGGCCTGGCTTACGATGTTGACGCCTATTTCTCCCCCCGGTTGGACCATGGGCCCTACACCTTTACCGTTCAGACCAAATGCCAGTCTGCCGATACCGCCATCAAGACCATGATCGCGGAAATGGAAACGATCCGGAAGGAGCCGGTCACGGATCAGGAATTGTCAGAGGCCAAGGCTTACTTCCGGGGCAGTTATCCCTTCCGCTATGAGACCAACGGACAGATCGCCAGTCAGATCCTAGGCGCCGAGCTTTACGGATTAAGCCCCGACCAAGTGACAAAGGACCTGGAGCTGATACAGAAGGTGAGCAAGGAGGATATCCGGCTGGCCGCCCAGCGACTGCTGAAGCCGCAGAATTACATCGTTACCATGGCCACGGACACAGCCATCACCAAGATCAGCATTCCCGGCTTGACGGTAGAGAAAAAATAGTATGATTATCTAACTTGCTCAGGAAAAGTAGAAAGAATGTAGTGGATACGTTATAAACGGAGATTTAACCAGGCTATGTTCTTTTCTTTTTGTGCCGCCAACTAGAAAAGAACCAAAAGAAAAAGCTCGTCGCAAAGAACCATCCGGGCCACGCTTACGCTAAAGCTTCAGCGGGCCCGCGCTGCGCTTCTCGTTGCCCGCGGGCTTGTCTGAACTCGGGCTTCTGCCAAGCCCTCAAACAGACCAGACAAGCTTTTAACCGCCGGCAACTGTGATGCTCACTGATGGTTCTTAACGCGACAACCGGGGTTGGGCACCGGTTGATCATGCTGTTTCCTATGCTAATCGGATAGGCAGTAAAAATAGCACTAGGGGGTCTGCCCACGAACTTCTCAGTAACAAAAAGACAGTCTCAGCATTATTGCTGAGACTGTCTTTTTCATAGAAGAATTATTTTTAGAAATCCACGAAAAAAAGTTTCCTGTCCTTCATGGTTTCCTTATAGTTTAAGGTATGGTAAGCAACCGGTTATTTTCCTTCTTCCCCATTGGACACCAGATCATCCAGGGTCATCTCCCGGACAGTAGGTTTTAAAATCTGTCCCATCAGCGGGTCTTTTCCGGCCGGTGAGCCCCCGCCCAGTTCATCCAAAGTGAATTCCCGGGCTCCCACCCCGATCTTGGAAGCCGGGTCGATCTCCAGCGGGGATTCAAAGCGGCGGGGGGCATCCGGCTCAACCGCCGGGGACGCGGCCGGGGATGGCGCTCCCAATTCGTCCAGCGTGAACACCCGGGCCCCCACACCGATCTTGGAGGCCGGATCGATCTCCGCCGGCGGTTCGAAACGGCGGGGGGCATCAACCTGAACAGCAGGCTGGTTCTGGCTGACCGGCTCGGCCGGGGCCTTGGCATAGTGGGTTATGCCCATGGCCTGTTCCGGTGTTTTGACAGGCTCCTTGGCTCCCGGCAGAAATTCCTTAAGCCGGCTGGCCGGGCGTTCCGATTCCAGGGCCTGTTCTATTTTTTTTAAAGCCTCGTCCATGGCTAGGTCCGCTTGGCCCGGTAAATGGCGATCTTGCGCCGGGCCTCATCGTTGGTGGGCTGGACAGCCAGCACCTTCTCCCATGACTTGATGGCCAGGTCGAATTTTTCCATTTCCTCGTAGGCCGTTCCCAGATTCAGGTAAGCCAGGGAATAATCCGACTGTTTGGCGATGGCCTGGTTGAAATATTCCACCGCCTGTTGGTAATCCTTCTTGCCCTTATAAAGGCAACCCAGGTTGTTGTAGGCCTCGGGGGCCTCGGGCGATAGCTCCACCGCTTTCTTGAACTGGGCTTCGGCGCCGGAGAGCTCCCGGCGGTAGTAGAGCATCACGCCCCGGTCGTTGTTTTCCTCGGCCTGGCGCAACCGCCGTTCGTTGCCGGACTGGCGCTGTTCGTTGCGCTGGGCTTCCAGCACGGCCAGCATGGCTTCCTGAGCCTGGGCCAGCCTCTGTTCCACCGCCTCCAGATTGCCGCCGCCGCCGCCGGGCTGGGCCTGGGACAGGTTCTTTAAACCGGACTCCATCTGCTCCAAGGCCAGGGCCAGTTTGCCGGTTTGGTCCGACTGCAGGGCCAAAGCTTTCTCGGCCAGAACGGCCTGCTGTTCCTTGAGCTCCTGCTGGCCCTTGGCCAGGCTGGTTACGGCCTGGGTCAGGCTCAAATTCTGTTCCGCCTGGCGCTGGGTGTCCTCCAGCATCAGCTCCAGGATGCCGGTGAATTTTTCCTGGCTCTGGACCAGGGCCTCCTTGATGGCCGTCAATTGCGCTTCCGAACCTCCGCTTTCCGCCCGGCCGGTCAGGGCCTCCTTGATGGCATCCAGCTTGGCGCCCAGTTTGTCTCCGTCCTGGGCCTGCTGTACCTCCTGGGACGATCTTTTCTGCTGTTCCTCCAGGGTCAGTTCCAGAATGTCGCTGAACTTGGCCTGGGACATCTTAATTTCCTCGGTCAGGCCGGCCAACAGCTGGTGGATCTGGGAGAGGTCGGCCTTGGGCAGTTCTGCCAGCTTGTCGCTGATCTGGGCCAGGGGTTGTTTCAGCTCCGAGAGGTCCAAAGCCTGGCCTTCGCCGCCCTGGGCGGCCGGGGCGCTTTTGACCGCCTCGGCCAACCGGTCGATGGCCTCGTTGGTGGCGTCGGTCTTCTTTAATATGTGAAGCAGGGTGGCGGCGGTGTTCTCCTTGATCTCCTTGAGCTCGGCCACAACCGGACCGGCCTTGCCGCCGTCTTCAAGCGGCTCATCGGCCTTCCGCATCTTCCGGTCTATCACCGGCAGAGAGCACCTCCGGGCCTCGGCATCGAATATCTCGCACTCGGCGCCCAGGCAGTCCCGCAGTTCGGCCAGGGGGAGTTCTTTTTCCTCCAGCAGCCTGCCGTCGGCGTCGTACTTAAGCTCTTTGACCACCTGCTTGGATGTCAGGAATGGACACTTGTTCATCGGCAAAATTTCTCCATTATTGAAAGTTTAAGATAACATAAACTTAAGGCTAAGTCAATATGTTTTTGCAAGAATCTCCACTCAAACCGGGATTAAAGCGGCTTGAGGAAACGGGGTTGATGTTTTTCCTTGACTTTGATTAAAAGCTGGTCTAAACTTAATTTCTAAACCTTTTATGGGGGAGAGATGGGGACCATAAACGATCATACCGGAGCACAGGAAAACAATGGCGGCCGGATAGTAAAAGAGATCACCATATCGAAGCTGGCCATAAATGTTTTTGCGGTATTTGCCACCCTCATCATTTTTGTGCTCTTTCTCGCCGCATGGAAAATGCTTTGGAACATGCCATATAAAAGGGGCATCCTCAAGCAGACCTATTTGTTCATATTACTGTCCTTTCCGGTTCATGAGTTGATCCATGCCCTGGGTTTTTGGTTGTTCGGCAATATTCCTTGGTCAAAAATCAAGTTCGGATTTGTGCCCAAGCTTATTGCCTTTTATGCCAATCCCCTATATCCCTTAAGCAAAACCGCCTACCTTTGGTCCGGAGCTCTGCCCGGCTTGACCATAGGTATAGTGCCGTTGCTTCTGGGTTTCATCATTGGTTCTATGCCCCTGAGCTTTATTGGATTGATCTCTGTGATGGCGTCCACGGGGGACCTTTTCGTTATCTGGACCCTACGGGGAGTGGCTTCAAATCAGTCCGTTTTGGAGCATGCCGACCAATGCCACTTCAGCATAATAGAAAAAGCGTAAATCCTTCCCATAATCCAAGCATCTAAATAAGTAACAACTTGATCTACGACGAAAACATCCTCATAAAACAGGCCCGGGCCGGAAGCCAGAGGGCCCTGTCCCAGATAGTGAAGCACCACCAGAACGGGATCTATTCCCTGGCCCTGCGGATGCTGGGCAACCGGGAGGACGCCGAGGACGTCCTGCAGGAGACATTTCTGGCCTTTCACAAAAGCCTGCCCCGGTTCAAGGGGCTTTCCACCCTTTCCACCTATTTCTACCGGATGGCCACCAATTTCAGCCTAATGAAACTGCGGCAGAAAAAGACCCGGCGGCCCGAGCATCACACGGTGAACCTGGAGGAAGCCTTTGAAGAACCGGACAAGAAGCCGGACCCCATGCAGAGCACCCTGAACCTGGAACTCAAGAAAAAGCTGGACGAGGCCCTGCTGGAGTTGCCGGAAAAGGAGCGGGCGGTGTTCATCCTCCGGGACGTGGAGGACCTGCCGGGGGAAGAGGTGGCTAGGGTCTTAAAGATCAGCCTGCCGGCCATGAAATCGCGTCTGCACCGGGCCCGGAACGTCTTAAGGGAAAAATTATCACCATATATCAGGGATTGACCAAAATGAGCGCCGTTAAAAAAACCGAACAGAAACATCATTGCCGGGGAATGGGAACGGTGTTCTCCCAATACCTGGATAAAGAGCTGGCCCAGCAGGTCTGCCGCAAGCTGGAGAAGCACCTTAAGGACTGTCCCGACTGCCAGACCTATTTTGACACCCTTAAGAAAACTGTCACCCTGTACCGGGGCCTGGGTCCACAAAAGGTCCCGGCGGACGCTCAGCGCAGGCTGTACAAGGTCATCCGGCTGGAAGCCGGGAAAAAAGGCGCAAAAAAATGAATCCCCGGCGGAGGCCCCGGCATCTAAAATTCAGATAACAAAATCAATCAATATATGAACAGGAGAGATACAATGGCGGCGATCCATTTAACAGACGGAACCTTCGATCAGGAGGTTTTAAAATCAAATACTCCGGTGCTGGTTGACTTTTGGGCGTCCTGGTGCGGTCCCTGCCGGATGGTGGGACCGGTGATTGAAGAATTATCAAACGACTACCAAGGCAAGGTCAAGATCACCAAGCTGGATGTGGACGCCAATCCGGAAAAATCCGGACAGTTCGGCATCCGCAGCATTCCAACAATGCTGATCTTCAAGAACGGCCAGGCCATAGACACCCTGATCGGCGCCATGCCCAAGGCGGCCATTGCAGCCCGGCTGGATGCGGCCATCACCAAGTGATAATGGAACCAATTTCCGGCCACACCAGGCAACCATTAAATTGGAGGTTCATCATGAAAAGGAACGAGAGCACAGCCGACCGGATAATACGGGCTATAATCGGGATTGCCCTGTTGGTCTTTGGATTCATAGTAACCGGAATCCTGCACTGGGTATTGCTGGCAGCAGGGATATTGGCTTTATTTACCGCCATCACCGGGTTCTGCGGGCTATACAAACTCCTGGGGATCAGTACCTATAAAGAGCAGACCCCGCCCCAGAAATAACCACCAAAATCAAAACCCCGTTCCTGCGAAAGGATGAACATGCCCATCTACGAATACCAGTGCACTAAGTGCGGCCACAAGTTCGAAAACCTTACCAACTCCTGCTGCGCCCCCAGCCCCAAGTGCCCCAAGTGCCAGGCGGACACCGAAAAACTGATGTCCACTTTTGCCGCCTCGGTGGACGGAGGATCAGGCGGCCACGGCCATGACGGCGGGGGAAGCTGCTGTTCCGGCGGAGGCTGCAGCTGCGGCTGAAGTCCTGAAATACTGCCATGAACAAACACCGGATCAGAAGATACCTTCTATTCATCATCTCCCTGACAGCCCTGGCGGGCTTCGGGTCCCAGATCCTCCGGGGGATCATCCACGGCACCGCTTCCCAATGCAGCGTTTCCGGGCCATGCCGGTGAAAATACCCTGAAGGAAAAAACAAAACAGGTTTTAAAATAAATGATAGTCATCAGATCGGAATACTGCCCCCAGAACCACCACTGTCCCTCCCTGCGGGTCTGCCCGGCCGGGGCCATCAAGCAGGACGGGGTCAAGGCCCCGTACATCGACCAGAAAAAATGCACCGATTGCGGCCTCTGCGTCCAAAGTTGCCGGGTATTTCAGCAGGTTGCCGCACCATCGCCGGTCAATAAATGAGAGATACAAAAAATTACGACATAGCCATTCTGGGAGCCGGTCCGGCCGGGATGACCGCCGGGCTGTATGCGGGGCGGGGCGGACTTAAGGCGGTCATTGTCGAAAAGATGATGCCCGGAGGTTTGGTGGCCAACACCGAGCGGATCGACAATTATCCCGGCTTTCCCGAAGGCATATCAGGTTTTGAGCTGGCCCAGAAAATGGAACAGCAGGCCAAAAAGTTCGGGGCCGAGATCATCTCCGCCCAGGCGGAGGAAGTCGTGCCGGAAGACAGATATCAGCTGATAAAACTCTCCGACGGAACGATCATAAAATCAAAGGTCCTGATCATCGCCACCGGCGCCTTTCCCAAGACACTGGGGGTGCGGGGCGAAAAGGAACTGCTGGGCAAGGGGGTCTCCTATTGCGCCATCTGCGACGGAGCTTTCTTCAAAAACCAGGCGGTGGCGGTGCTGGGCGGGGGCGACTCCGCGGTCCAGGAGGCGGTTTACCTGGCCGGCCTGGCCTCCAAAGTGACGGTGATCCACCGGCGCAATGTGTTAAGGGCGGCCGATTTCATCCAAAAGGTGGCCTTTGCCAATAAGAAGATAGAATTTGCCTGGAACAAGGACATCCTGGCCATCGAGGGCAGCGCCGGGGTGACGGGCATCAAGGTGATGGACAAGCAAACTCTGGCGGAAGAGGTGATCCCGGTGACCGGGGCCTTCATCTACGTGGGCTACAAACCCAGCAGCGACCTGGTAAAGGACATTGTCAAAACGGACGAACAGGGCTACATCATCACCGACGACCGGATGGCCTCCTCAGTTCCCGGGATCTATGCCTGCGGGGACGTCCGGCAGAAGCTGGTCCGGCAGGTCTCCAGCGCGGTGGGGGACGGCGCCACCGCAGCCATAGCCGCCCAGCAGTATCTGGAATTCAAGTAAGGGAATAGTACGCCATGTCCTAAACGCATACAACTTAATCATCAAAGTAAGGGCAATTCATGAATTGTCCCAACAGAAAAGGAGAAACATCATGGCCGAAAGAAACCAGGTATACAAGTGCGAGGTCTGCGGCAATATCGTGGAAGTGCTGCACGGAGGCAAGGGCGAGCTGGTCTGCTGCGGCAAGCCGATGAAGCTGTTCACCGAGAACACCGTGGACGCCGCCAAGGAGAAACACCTGCCGGTGATCGAAAAAACCGCCGACGGCTGGAAGGTCAAGGTCGGCTCGGTGGCGCACCCCATGGAGGACAAGCACCACATCGAGTGGATCGCCATCTACGGCGGGGACCGGGTCCACCGCAAGTACCTTAAGCCCGGCGACGCTCCGGAGGCCGAGTTCCTGTGCCCGGCCCAGGAGATCACCGCCAAGGAATTCTGCAACCTGCACGGCCTGTGGTCAGCCAAGGGATGACCATCAACGGGTTATTCTGAGGATAGCTTCCCGCCTTGCTTCCGAAGAATCTTCCTGAACATTGTTAGATCCTTCGAGGACCAAGAGAGTTGCCAAACACAGGATGACGAATTGCGAATAACAAAGTAAATATAGAGAAGGAAAACAAATGAAAAGCATCAAAGGGTCCAAGACAGAACAGAACCTGCTGAAATCCTTCGCCGGGGAATCCCAGGCCCGCAACCGCTACACCTATTTCGCCAGCGCCGCCCGCAAGGAGGGCTACGAGCAGATCGCCAACTTCTTCATGGAAACTGCGGAGAACGAGAAGGAGCATGCCAAGGTGTTCTTTAAGCTGCTGGAGGGCGGGGAGCTGGAGATAACCGCTTCCTACCCGGCCGGGAAGATCGGTACCACCAGGGAGAATCTGGAGGCCGCGGCTGCCGGCGAGAACATGGAATGGACCACCATCTATTCCGATTTCGCCAAGACCGCCCGGGACGAGGGTTTTGAGGACGCGGCAACGGCCTTTGAACAGATAGCAAAGGTGGAGAAATTCCACGAGTCCCGCTACCGCAAACTGGCCGGCAATCTGGCCAACGGGGAGGCCTTTAAAAAGAAAACATCCGTCAAATGGCACTGCATCAACTGCGGATACGTGGCCGAAGGCGCCGAGGCCCCCAAACAGTGCCCGGCCTGCAAGCATCCCCAGGCGTACTACGAGGTGCTGGCGGAAAATTACTAGGATCTATAAGGAAACCATGAACCCAGGAATTCTTCCATACTTTCCAGGTTTCATTATAAAAAGGAAATCAGATGCCGTTGACATTACAATGGGTAAAAGACCTGCAATTCGTGGCCGAAGATGACAAGGGCCACGGCATAGTGGTGGAATCCAGGAAAGAAGGGATCTCCGCCGGATTCACCCCCATGCAACTGATCCTGATAGCGGCTGCCGGGTGCATGGCCATGGACGTGGTCTCCATCCTGCAGAAGAAAAAACTGGACGTCAAGAGCTTCCGGGTGCTGATGGACGGGAAGCGGGCCGAGGATCATCCCAAAAGGTTTACCGAGATGAATTTTGTCTACGAGGTCAAAGGCGACATCCCCAAGGCGGCGGTGGATGAGGCCATCAAACTATCCAAGGAAAAGTACTGCTCGGTCTCGGCCACCATCCAGCAGGGGGTCCAGATGAATATCGAAAGCAAGGTGGTGTCATGATCCTCTATATCCTAAAGATCGTGTTGGGAGCCGTCATCGGGGGCGTGGTGGGATTCCTATCCTATAAATTCATCGGCTGCCGCGGCGGGAGCTGTCCCATAGTCGGCAATCCCTGGATATCCACCTTTTGGTGGGCCATGATCGGGGGTATTTTCATGTACGGTGGTAAATTCCCGCCCGCCCCATGACGGGTAAACCCTAAAATCAATCATTATCGGAGCTTTTAATGAAAAGATACATCATGACGGTTCTGCTTTCACTGGCCGTGCTGAGCAGCATCTCCTGCGCCGGCAGCAAAAAAGAAACCCCCAAGGCCGCGGCCGGAGCTGTAGCCTGGATGGCCTGGGACCAGGCCGTGACCTCGGCCCAGGAAGAAGGCAAGTTCATAGTGGTCGACGTCTACACCGACTGGTGTCACTGGTGCAAGGTGATGGATGACAAGACATATTCCGATCCGGCGGTGGCCGGGCTGATGAAGGAGAGCTTTACGGCGGTCAAGCTGAACGCCGAGAGGGCCAATACTGTCAACTTCAAGGGTAAGGCCTATACCGAAATGGACCTGGCCCGCAGTTTCGGGGTCAACGGTTATCCCACCACCATGTTCCTGGCCAGCGACGGCTCGGTCATCGGCAAGATCCCGGGCTACATCGAAGCCCCGGTGTTCAAACAGATACTGGAATACCTCACTTCCGGATCGTATAAGAGCATGAGCCTGGACCAATATATGTCGGGGAAGAAATAAATGAGGCGAATAATTTCACTGATAGTGGTGCTGCTGGCCCTGGCCGCCATAGGGTTTGGATATCTGCGCCGGGAGCACAAGAAGCTATACATCAATGCCGTGGCCATCTGCTATTCCTGCATCGGGCTGGAGTAGGACCGCTTTTTGACAGGAGCGCCTCCGCTGAAGCATTCGCCTAAAGTTAGTGCCTCCGCTAAAGCTGTGGCATTTGTGGCGGACAAATTTAAAAGCGTAAGCTGACGGCCCCCCAAGGGGAGGCAAGAATGCAGCGTAAGCGGATTTACATGATTCACTTATAGGATCAAACGGAACAGCAAAAGCAAAAGGAGGGAATGTGATCAAGATCGGCCAGAAGGCGCCGGACTTTGTGCTGAGGGACCAGCACGGGACAGAGTTCAAGCTCAGCGAACTGAGGGGGCGCAAGGTTCTGCTTTCGTTCCACCCCCTGGCCTTTACCAAGATCTGCTCCCGGCAGATGCAGGCCCTGGAGAAGAACCTGAAAGCCTTCGATCTTTTGAACACGGTCCCGGCGGGCTTAAGCGTGGACACCGTTCCCAGCAAGCATGCCTGGGCCAAGGCACTCAAGGTAAAAAACCTCAGGATGCTTTCAGATTTTTGGCCTCACGGCAAAGTGGCTAAAGATTACGGGATATTCCGCCGGGAGCAGGGATTCTCGGAACGGGCCAATATCCTTGTTGACGAGTTTGGGAAGGTGATCTGGATAAAGGTTTATCCCATCAAAGAGCTGCCGGACCTAAATGAAGTATTAAAAGTTTTGAGTTTATAACTGGGGCATCTTTAGTTTTTAACCCCTGCTGTCAAAGGCAGGGGTATTTTTTGTGGGGAAAAAGAAAATTTTAATCAAATTCCTAACCAAAAGCAATACTTATTGTTATACATTTTTGTTTGTACATTTAACCGATAAATATGAGAAATATTTTAAACAGGGGCTTGACAAATTAAACATTTAATGATATAATACAAACGTTTGTTTAAATAAAGGATGATAAAATGTCTCCTAAAGACTATTCCCTGCCAGAACCAAAGAGCCGCATATTCAATGCCGCCGCCGCCCTGTTCGTCAACAAGGGTTTTGAAGCAGTGGGCGTACGCGAGATAGCCAAAGAGGCCAAGGTCAATATTGCCATGATCAATTATTACTTCGGCGGTAAAGTCGGTATTTTAAAAGCTATATTGGAGGAGACCTACCAGAAGTATTATGAGGCCCAAAGTTCAGCCGGAGATGATACCACGCCGCCGGAAGAGCGGGCCAGGAATCTGGTGACAAATGTGGTCCGGTTCTTCAGGGAAAATACGGAAATAGCGCTGGTCACATTCAATACCATGCTGTTTGATATTCCGGATGTGTTGTGTTTGCGGGAAAAATGGGGTAAGATGAATTATGCAGTGATGGGAGGGTTCTTTAAACAAATAGGCGTGGACCTTATGGATCCGGTTCACAATAGTATTTATAACGGGTTTTTGGGGAACATGATAAAAAGCCATTTTCAATTCAGATACACCATTGAACATTTGCCGGCCGGCATAATAGATGAAAAATGTTCAGAAAGCAAGGATGACAATTGGCAGAGGAAGCATGAATATAATGACGATTTTTATGAAAGGTACATCGATCTTTTAGTGCATCAATATTTCCATGGCGTGATCTACGCCACCCAGAAAGACAAAATGAAACTCCATAAAGGAGAGAATATATGAAACAAAGAGTATATTTTATTCGTAATTGACTAATAAACATAGGAAAACCGTAATCCCGAATCTTCAAGCAGCTTCACAAACATAAATATTGCCGAAAATTCGGCATATTTTTGATTCAACAATATAAACAAACGTTTGTGCTTTTGCAACTTTGTATAAAATCAACTCTAAAAAAGTGAGGTTATCATGGAAAAGAAAATAATGGTCCTAATCATTTTGGGTTTGGCTTCATTATCCAAAGCCCAGACAAATCCACAAAACATAATAAATTCAAAAATATCCGAAGGCTACTATGCGCTGTATTTGACGGAAGGAGCCATCCCGGCCGGTGCACTGCGGCAGGATCAGACATTGAAAACCAACCGCAATGAAGCAATCAAACAGCAGAACACCAAAGAACGCAATATTGTCACAACGTTGGCAGGTTTCGGCCAGGCTCATAAAAGCAAAGCCGGACTGTCTAAAAAAGGCAATGAAACCAAGACCTGCAATACCCGGACAGTTTACAACTAAAATAAACGAAGATCAATAAAGGAGTTGCATATGAAACTGACAGTATTCCTATCCGAGGTGATGTTGATGGCCTTGCTGGCCGGATCGGCGCAGGCCCAGACTCCGTCCAAAGTTGCTTTGGATAAGATTTTAAAAAAACAAACCATAGAAGCGATCACAGTATTGCTGGACAGCAACTACGTTTTTCCGGAAACGGCAAAGAAAATGAATCAGTTAGTGCTGAAAAACCTTCGTTCCGGCAAGTACAATAAGATAACCGACCCGGAAGAGCTGGCCGGACGGATGACCGAGGACCTGAGGTCGGTCAGCCATGACCTGCACCTAAATGTTAGGTACGAACCGGGGCAGATAGCGGCCATACGGGCAGATACCCTTAAAAATCAGGTTCCGCCGGAGCTGATCAAGAGCTGGCAGAGGATAAATTACGGCTTTGTCAAGGCGGAGTACCTGCCGGGCAATGTGGGATATCTGGAACTGAGGGCTTTTACCGACCCCAAGATGCCCGAGGCCGGACAGGCGGCAATCTCGGCCATGAACTATCTGGCCAACGCCCAAGCCATCATCTTTGACCTGAGGAAGAACGGGGGCGGACATCCCGAGATGATCCAGCTGTTATCCAGTTTTCTTTTTACCGAGCCCACCCATCTTAACGATATCTATGAACGCCCCGGTAACACCACCCAGCAATATTGGACCCTGCCGTACATTCCCGGTTCCCGCAGACCAAATGTGCCGGTCTACATCCTGACCAGCAACTATACCTTTTCCGGGGCCGAGGAGTTCACCAATAATCTTAAGGAGCTCAAGCGGGCCACCATCTTGGGCGAGAACACGGGCGGCGGAGCCCACCCGGTGGATTTCAAGATAGTTAACGACCTATTCATCATTTCCCTGCCATTTGGCCGGGCCATCAACCCCATCTCCAAGTCCAACTGGGAAGGGACCGGGGTGATACCGCATGTCAAGGTTCCGGCCGATAGCGCCTTCAATGCGGCTTACCTGATGGCCCTGGACACCTTGATCAAATCAGCTGCTGACCAGCAAGACAAACAAGATCTGAAAAACGTCCGTTTGTTCAAGCAAGCAGAGTTCAGCAATTATAAAGTGCCGGAGGAAAAACTTCGCAGTTATGCCGGCAATTACGGGGCCAGGACCATAATTTATGAGCAGGGCCAATTGTTCCTGCTCCGTCCCCAGCGTCCCAGGAATAAGCTGCTTCCGGTATCGGACGTCAGTTTTATGATCGATGTCATTGGCGGGAAGATTGACTTCATTTTAAGCCCTGAGGGAAAGATCCTGGGAATGGATTATATAAGACCATCCGGGGATACGTCCCGATTTGAGAGGAAATAAACCGTTCCGACGGTCACTTTATAAATTACAACACATTGATCAACTGGAGAGCTACCATGAAATCAGATCGCAATTTCAAAACCTTGGCTTTGGCTTTAGCGCTGGGGATCACCCCCGGCCTGCTGTGGGCCCAGGAAACCGCCGGAGAGAAGATAGCAGATACTGCCGCCCCAAAGGTCTTCAGCGTGCGGCAGGTCCAGACCCCGCCGGAGATCGACGGCATCATCGAAGATGCCTGGCAGCAGGCGGACTCGGTCAGCGATTTCGTCCAGCACCAACCTTACGAGAAAGCCGAACCCAGCGAGAAAACAGTGGTCTACCTGCTGCAGGATGAGGAAAATCTTTACGTTGCATTCCGCTGCCACGCGGTTAAGAACCCTCCGGTGGCCTGTTTTACAAAGGACGAGGATTATGTGACAGTCAAGTTCGACCCCTTCGGAAGCCGGACCAACGGATATTTCTTTTTGGTCTTCGGCAGCGGTCTTTTTTGGGACGGCTTGATCATGGACGACGGCCGGAGCCAGGATCAATCCTGGGAAGGGGTGTGGTACAATGCTGTGAAGATGTACCCCGACAGGATGGAAGTGGAAATGAAGATCCCCTTCAAGACATTGCGCTACAAGAAAGGTCTGGGGGAATGGAATATTCAGTTTGCCAGGCACATCGCCACAACCTTTGAGGACGACTACTGGACCGAGGTCACCCAAAAGGACGGGGACCTGGTATCCCGCTGGGGAAAGGCTACCAATATCAATCCAAGATCATCGGGATACTATTTTGAACTGTATCCCGAGGGGTTTTTCCGTTTTGAGGATTTTCGGGGGGAGACCCCGGCCAGGAAGGTCAAGGGCAGCATAACCGCTAAGTGGGACCTGACCCCCCAGACCAGCCTTAATGCCACGGCCTATCCCGACTTTGCCCAGATCGAATCGGACCCGTCCTCGGTGAATCTTTCCCGGTATCCCACCTATCTTCAGGAACAGAGGCCTTTCTTCGTGGAGGGCCGGGAGATATTCCGTTTTTCGGAATTCCAGGGCAGCGGGTTCTTCCAGCCGCTTAACATCTTTTATTCCCGCCGGATCGGAAAATCCATAGACGGCGGAGCGGTGCCGATCATCGGAGGCTTGAAGGCCACGCACAAGACCCCGGATTGGAACCTGGGCGCGCTGGCGGCCTATACCGAGAGATATGATTATGACGACCAGTGGGGCCAACCCGCCACCGAATCGGAAAAGAAATTCGGGGTTTTCAGGGTTTCCAAAAGAATTCTGAACAATTCGGACGCCGGTCTGTTATTCAGCGGCATGTCGGTCAACAGCCGGGAGTACAATTATGCGGCCGGGCTGGATGCTTCATTTCGCAAAGGACCTAATCAGCTGATCCTGCAGGGGGCATACAGCCAGGTCCAAAGGCCGTCCGGCCCTGATACGGTTAAAAACAAGGGCTGGGCCATTTCCGCCGGGTACCACGGGTTCATTGACATGTTTCAGACCATGGCCTCATATGAGGCCATAGACGATTCCTTTGACGTGGGGGACATAGGTTTTGTCCCCTGGGCCGGGCGGCAGCAGGCTCTTCTGATCAGCGGACCCTTTTGGACATTCAAACAAGGGGCTGTGCGCAACCTCTATATTGCACCGGGGATAATCAGGTCAAGGGAGCCGGGCTGCCCGAGATGGTCGACCTCCGGATATTTTCAGGTTAATCCAAACTGGAGGAATAACTGGGGAATCAATATTGAGGGACATTACGGTAAGTCCTACGAAATGGTATTCGATCCCGTCACGTATTCCCCCCGGTGCATAGATTACACCAGCCGCGACATAAGTTTTAACTTCTGGGGCATGCTGATGGGAAACAATATCAACGGAGGATGCAATTATAACTACAGTTATAATTATGCCAGAAATTATCTGGCTTATCAGGGCTCGAATTGGCTGACCTTCAGTTATTCATTTTTCTCGCCCCTCAGCGCCACCCTGACCTCGATTCTTTGGGTCGAATGGGACCAGGACAAAACAATAACAGCCATGACTCCGATCTTAAGGCCCAGGATGGATTACCGGATCACCGCCAAAATGACGCTTTCGTTATTCAACGAAATGGTGGCGGCCACCCCCGCGACCGAGCTGGGGAAGACCAGGCTTCAGACCGACAGGTTTGGCTTATTATATTCATGGAATTTTTCTCCCAAGAGCTGGCTGTATGTGGCTTTGAACGATTACAATTCGCTTGATTATTCGGTAAATCCCGACGGAAAGATGACCCAGAGATATGCCATAGGAGCCATAAAGGCCAAATACCTGCTTTATTTCTAATTTTAAAGAGCCCGGAATATTTTATCATCAATCTTTAAACGGGAGACACGATGTTCGATAAATTGGAGAAGATGCTGGCCGGAGCCAAGGCCGATTACATTGACATCCGCTATGAAGAGGTGAAGGAGACCGCCATCGGCTTCAGCGGAAAGGAGCTGACCACGCTGTCGGCCAATGCCGGCGACGGATATGTGGTCCGGGCCCTGGACCAGGGAGGCATGGCCTCGGTGGCCTTCACCCGGCCGGAGGAGGCCGAAGCCGCAATCAGAGCGGCGGCGGAGAACGCTTCCTTGTTCTCCCGGAACACGGCAAAACCGGTCCGGATGGCCAAAGCAGAAACAGTCCGGGACACTTATTCACCAAAGCTGGGGGAAGACCCCCGGCAGATCCCGATAACGGAAAAGCTGGAGCTGGTAAGGAAGTACAACAACATCCCGCTGGCTCAGCCAAAGGTCGTCAACACCAGCATCGCCTATAGCGAAGTTTACCGCCGCAAATATTACATGAACAGCGAGGGCAGCCGTATTCAGGAAGACCTGGTTACCACCAGCGTCCGGGGCCTGATCACCGCCCGTGAGGGCAGCCTGACCCAGAACATCAGGGTGGGAATCGGCGGCAGCGACGGCTTCGGCGCCGTCAGGGGGCAGGAAAGGCATTTTGAAGAAAAGACCAAGCTGGTGCTGGACCTGCTGTCGGCCGAACCGGTGAAAAGCGGCTCCTACAGCTGCATCCTCAATCCCAGCCTGGCCGGGGTCTTTGCCCACGAAGCCTTCGGCCATTTCTCGGAGGCCGACATCGTGGAAACACTGCCGGCCATGAGGGAAAGAATGACGCTGGGAGCCACGTTGGGCAATGGGATATTGAATATAATAGATGACGCCACCAGGCCGGGGCAGCTGGG
The DNA here is from genome assembly GCA_016235665.1 of candidate division TA06 bacterium. NCBI lineage: Bacteria > candidate division TA06 bacterium. The sequence goes on from JACRJI010000014.1 coordinate 211,627, forward strand.
TTTCTATAAATACGACGACGAAGGGGTGGCGGTGCGTCCGGTCCAGCTGATCAAGAACGGGGTGCTGTCCGGCCGGCTTCATTCGCGGAGGACGGCGGCCGAGTTCGGAGAGCCCTTGAGCGGCCACTGCGTGGCCGAGGATTACCGCTATGCGCCGATAGTGCGGATGGGAACCATCTACATCCAGCCCGGGGAAAAAGGATTTGACCAACTGCTCCAGTCGCTGGGGGATGGATTGTATCTGCTGGATGCCAAGGGCGGCCAGACCTCGGGGGAGAATTTCACCTTCGGCGCCAACTACGGCTACGAGGTCAGGCAGGGCAAGATCGGCCGGATGGTCCGGGACATAAACATCTCCGGCAACCTTTACCAGACGCTGATGGACATCAGCTCGGTGGGCAGCGACCTGAGGCTTTCACAGATCGGCGGCTGCGGCAAGGGGCAGAGCAACATCCGTTCCTGCAACGGCGGACCGCACATCATAATCGATAACCTGATAGTGGGGGGCATCTGATGGAAAAGCTTTTGGAAATGGCCGGCCGGGCCGCCGATCAGGCCGAGGTGTTTTCGGCCGAGCAGAGCTCCAGTTCGGCGACCTTTCAGGACGCCAAACTGTACGACATAAGGACCAACTTTCTGTCGGGGGTCTCGCTGAGGATCATCAAGGACGGCCGGCTGGGGTTTGCCTATACCCGCAACCTAAAGGACCGGCAGGGTCTGCTGGACAACGCCCTGGACTCGCTCCGGGGAGGGGTGGAGGCTCATTACGATCTGCCTGACACTAGGGTTGGCAAGAGCCTGGCCACCTACGATCCGGCGGCATCCAGGCTGTCCAGCTCAGACCTGACGGACGAAGCCAAACGGATATGCGAAATCCTCAAGGCCGCTTCCGCCGGAGAGATCATGGCCGGAGCCTACGTCAGCGTGGATTCCCTGCGGGTATTGAACAGCAGGGGTGCCGACCTGAGCCAGCGGAATTCCCTGGCCGGTTCCTACAGTTCCATCATCTTCCCCGGTTCGGGCAGCGGGATAGGCCGGGAGGTCAGGAGCAGGTCAATGGCAAAGATGCCGGATAACCTGATATCCGAGATGACCGATCTGTTCAAGCAGGGGCAAAAGACAGTTCAGCCAAAGGGCGGCCGGATGAAGGTCCTGTTCATGCCGGAAAGCATGATCACCCTGCTGTGGCGCATCGTCAGCGGGCTCAGCGGCCGCAGTGTCTATGAAAAGATCTCGCCCAACGCCGCCCGGCTGGGGCAGAGGATATTCAGCCCTAAACTGACCATCTACGACGATCCTCTCAACGATGCCTGCCCCGGCGCCCGGGCCTGGGACGACGAGGGGGTGCCCTGCAAGAAACTTTCCCTGATCGAACAGGGCGTGTTGAAGGGCTTTTTCTACGACCTCAAGTATGCGGAAAAAATGAGCGCCGCCTCCACCGGCCACGGCTACCGGGGCGACATCTGGAGCGGGGACCCCGTCACCGTAAAACCCGGGCCTTTCCTGGGGCACCTCTTTATGGAGCCGGGCACAGCCTCCCTGGCAAAACTCATATCCCAGATGGACCGCGGCATCATCATCGAAGGCGTGATGGGGGCCCACAGCGGCAACATCCCCAACGGGGACTACTCCATCGGCATCGGTCCCGGCCTGTATGTTGAGAACGGCCAGATCGTGGGCCGGGTTAAGGACGCCATGGCGGCGGGCAACATCTACGAAACGCTGTCCAACGTGGTGGAGGTGGGGGACACGCTCTATCCGTCTTTTGAAGGGGCCCGGGTCCCGCCGCTGCTGTGCGAAGGGGTCTCGGTGACCACTAAAACCTAGGCCCGGACGGCTCAAGCCCGGCAGTAGCACAGGCTCACATAACTGTTGAATATCCAACATTCAGGGGAACGATCATGAAACCAGCCCTGCTAGTAGTAGACCTTCAAAAAGCCTTTTTCTCGTCCGGCCAGCAAACGGCCCAGTCGCTGGAGCAGTCAGTGGCTTATGTCAACAGCGCCATCGGGATGTTCCGGGAGCACGACCTGCCGGTGATCTTCGTCCAGCACCTGATGCCGGAAGAAGGGCTGGCGCCGGGCCAGCCGGGTTTTGATATCCCGGAGAAGATCGGCGCGCTGCCCACGGATATATCTATCAGCAA